>JASBUE010000242.1 GCA_030148045.1 Candidatus Tenderia sp. | reverse complement strand
GCGCATGGAAAGCGTCGCCGCGCCCAGCGAACTGCCCAGGTCGTAGATATTGCTGGCGGCCTGGGCGTACTCCTCGGCCAGCAGGCCGAGCAGGGTGATCAGGGTGCCGTAGCCGGGCACGGAACGGCGGATCATGTCGGGAAAGACGCGCACCACCGCCTCGTTGAACTCGAAATCAACAATCTTTTCATGGGGTTTGGCGTAGATGGCGTCGTGCGGTTTTTTCGTGCTCATGGGACTGAAACCGGCTGCGTAAAGCCGGGTCATGATACACCAATTCGCTTTCCGGCTGGCGTGGGTCGGACGTAGAATAAAATGATGGAAATTATCGACAGCCATTGTCATCTCGATGTCGAGGACTTCGATGCGGATCGCGAGGCGGTGCTGGCAGACTGCCGTGCCCAGGGTGTCAACCGTATCGTGGTGCCGGGTGTTTGCGCAGATACCTGGGACCGGCTGCTGGAGGTGTGCCGTCAAAACCGGGGCCTCTATCCCGCTCTCGGTTTGCACCCCTATTACATCCGTGGGCACCGCCGGGAGCATCTGGCCGCGCTGGAGCAGCGGCTGGCCGATGAGCCGGATCTGGTGGCGGTGGGCGAGATCGGCCTGGACTTTTATATCGACGACCCGGCGCGCGAGCGCCAGACCGGACTCTTCGAGGCGCAGCTCGCAGCCGCCGCCGCTGCCGATCTGCCGGTGATCGTGCATGTGCGCAAGGCCCACAAACAGGTGCTCAAATCCTTAAAGCGTGTCAGGCTCGGACGCGGCGGCATCATACATGCCTACAACGGCAGCCTGGAACAGGCGCGGGAATACATCGACCTGGGTTTCAAGCTGGGCTTCGGCGGCATGATCACCTACGAGCGAGCGCGCAACTTGCGGCGCCTGGCCAGGGAGCTGCCGCTGGAGAGCATTGTGCTGGAAACCGACGCGCCGGACATGTCGGGCGATATCTGTCACGGCCGCCGCAACAGCCCGCAATATCTGCCCCATTACCTGGCTGTGCTGGCCGCACTCAGGGATGAAAGCGCCAAGACGGTCGCGCAGGCGACCCGCCGAAACACCCTTGATGTGTTGAAGCTGGATTGTCCGCAAAAGAATCGGTGATACGATTATGGCATTAACCCAAGCCCTCCCTGAAGGTGGCTGGGCGAGGGTCGGGTAATCTATGAACTCTTTAAAATAACACTCAACGCGACTGGAAACTGACATGAAGTATCAAATCATTCCGGTGACCGCCTATCAGCAGAACTGTTCCCTGATCTGGTGTGAAGACAGCGGCAAGGCCGCCTTGATTGATCCGGGTGGTGATGTGGACATATTGTTAAAGCACATCGAAACACGGCACCTGGCGCCGGAAAAGGTCCTGCTCACCCATGGCCATCTCGATCATGTGGGCGGGGCAAAGCAGATCGCGCAACATTTCCATATTCCCATCATCGGTCCGCACCAGGCCGATGCCTTTTGGCTGGAGATGTTACCCAGGCAGGCGGAGATGTTCGGTTTTAAACCCCTGGAGGCCTTTCTCCCCGATCAATGGCTGACGGCGGGCATGGTAGTGAAAGTGGGGGAAGCGGCATTGCGGGTGCTGCATTGTCCCGGCCATACGCCGGGCCACGTGGTTTTTTACAATGCAAAGGAGAGGCTTGCCTTTGTCGGTGACGTGCTGTTCAAGGGCTCCATCGGCCGCACCGACTTTCCCCAGGGCGATTACGATACCCTGATCAACAGCATTGAGCAGATTTTGCTGCCGTTGGGAGACGATGTCACCTTCGTGCCGGGGCACGGCCCCTTGTCCACCTTCGGCGAAGAGCGGCTCAGTAACGCCTTTTTGCAGACGTAAGGGGGGGGTCGGTAAGCCACGGCCGGCTCAGTGGGGCATTAACCTTACCAGCTTGCCGTTCTGCTGATCGGTAAGCAGGTAGAGATAGCCATCCGGCCCGGTGCGCACATCACGGATACGACCCAGCTCTCCTTCCAATAGCCGCGTCTCCCTGACGACCTTGGTGCCGTCGAGTTCGAGGCGCACCAGCAATTCGAATTTGAGCGCGCCGATGAACAGGTTGCCGCGCCATTGCGGCCATTTGTCGCCGGTGTAGAAGTCCATGCCGGAGGGGGCAATGGAAGGATCCCAGTAATAGAGCGGCTGCTCCATGCCTTCCTTGTGCGTACCTTCGCCGATCTTGGTGCCGATGACATAGTTGACGCCGTAGGTAATCACCGGCCAGCCGTAGTTACGGCCTTTCTGGATAAGGTTGAGTTCGTCGCCGCCCTGCGGCCCGTGTTCGTGTTGCCATACCGCGCCGGTGTGCGGATGCAGCGTCAGGCCCTGGGGATTGCGATGGCCGTAGCTGTAGATTTCCGGTTTGGCGTCCTTGCGGTCGACGAAGGGATTGTCCTTGGGCACTCGACCGTCGTCGTGCAGGCGGATGATGGAGCCGGCGTGATCGTCCAGGCGCTGCGCCCGCGGCCGGTCGCCGCGATCACCGACGCTGATGTAGAGATAGTTGTCGCCATCGATCACCAATCGTGAACCGAAGTGGCGGCCGCCGCCGCTTTTGGGTTGCATGCGGAACAGCACCCGCACGTCCTTCAGTTTCATGCCGTCCAGCCTGGCGCGTGCCACCTCGGTGCCGATGCCGCCCGCGCCCGGGGCGCTGTAGGAGAAATAGAGCCAGCCGTTCTTCTCGTAGTCCGGATGCAGGATGATGTCCAGCAGGCCGCCCTGTCCCACGGCGGTGATGTCGGGCAGGCCTTTTATCGGCTTGGGATTGAGGCGGCCGTTTTCGATCAGGCGCAGGCGCCCCGGCCGTTCCGTCACCAGGATACGGCCGTCGGGCAGGAAGGCCATGCCCCAGGGGTGTTCCAGGCCGGAGGCGACGACGTGGGTCGTGAACGGTTCATCGGCCCATGCCTGGGCACCGGCAAACAGGGCGAAAAACGCGGGCCATAAGATAATCAAAGGCATTGCAACAATGCGTCCTGGTGATTGGTTTGAAATTGTAAAGCAAAGTGTAGACTAATCCCGCAAGCCCCGCAGTGCACATGATGTTTTGCAAAGCGCGGAGAACCCCTATGATGAAAATCGTCCGCCGGATGGGTGCGCGAATCGCCGCTTCGGCTTCAAATCAATTGCAGTGACAGGAAGTCGTTTTCTTCGAACAGTATCTCGGTGGCGTTGATATTGTAGGCGTTGGATTCAAGGATCCTTTTTATCCTGACCGGCGACCCGTTCCTGGCCAGCAGTTGCAGGTTGCACACCTTGCGCGGCGTGTAGGGCTGTTTGTCCGGCCCCAGCACCAACAGGACCACCGGCGCCAGATGGTGTTCGTGGTTGACGCTCATGACGATGCCGACTTCGCCGTTGTCCAGTTCGACAATGCTGCCCACGAGAAAGATGCTGAGGCATTGGATGAACCTGTCGAGCAGGTCCTCACGGAAGGCGCCGATCTCGTTTTCATACATCAGTTTCAGCGCCTCATGAGGGGAAATGCCGTCACGGTAACAGCGCTTGGTGGTGATGGCGTCATAGACGTCGATGATGGCCACCATCATGGGCAGAGTCTTCAGCTGGTCGCCTTTCAGCCCCCGCGGATAGCCCTTGCCGTCGATACGTTCATGATGGGAAAGTGCGATCTCGGCGACAACGGGGTTGAAATCGTTCCTGGCGCTCAACAGCCGGTACCCGTACAGAGGGTGTTGCTTGATCCGTTCGAATTCCGCTTTGTCCAGTTTGCCCGCTTTGTTGAGAATGGCCGAGGGAATTTTCATTTTGCCGATATCGTGCAACAGAGCGCCCAGTCCCAGTACTTTCAGTTCGGCAGGTTTCAGTTTGAGGTGTCGGCCGAACACGATCGACAGAATGCAGACATTGAGACTATGGCGTACCGTGTATTCATCGTAATCCTTGAGCTGGGTCAGCAACAGCAGGGCGTTTTCGTTGCGCATGATGCTGGTGATGAATTTTTCCACCAGTTGCTTGCCGTCCTCGATATTGAAGCTACGTCCGAAGCGGACATCCTCCAGCACTTCGGCGATATAGTCGTGGCTCTGGTCATAGGTTGTCTTGACGCGGCGCAGCTCGCTTATGAGTTGCAGGTGGTCCTGGGACGTGCGCCTCTTTTGTGCCTGGGGGGCGACGTTAAGCTGTCGGGTATTGAAGCGGTGTGACGCCTCGTGTTCTCGCGGCGCTATCTTTTCACTGCGCTCATCCAGGATGTAGACGAACTCGCAATACTGCTGCAACAGCGCCAGCTCCTTTGCGTCGCGCAGCGGAAAACCCTGAAACAGGAAGGGCGTCTCCAGCCAGGGCCTGTCGAGTTCATCCACGTACATCCCCGGTTGCAGATCATTGACATAGACCTTCCTTTTCATGGCGTAATGGCGCAATTGCCGCTGGCGCAAGAAATATGTCGGATGCTCTTCATCAGCTCAACGAATAGCCGTCCGCTTCATCCGTGTCGCCGCCGCCGTTTTTGCCCAGCCGTATCCTGAGACTGAGGTTATTGCGGGAATCGGCGTGATTCAACGCCTCTTCCACCGTGATTTTGCCGGCCGCATACAGATCGTAGAGCGCCTGGTCGAAGGTCTGCATGCCGATCTCCTTGCCCTGCTCGATGGCCGTGGTCACCTCGTTGATACCGCCTTTCTGGATCAGGTCAGCGATACGGGGCGTGTTGAGCATCACCTCCACCGCCGGCAGGCGTTTCTTGTCCATACCCATCACAAGGCGCTGCGAAACGATGGCGCGCAGATTCAGCGACAGGTCCATGTACAACTGGCGATGGGCGTTTTCGGGGAAGAAATTGATGATGCGCTCCAGGGTCTGCGCGGCATTGGTGGCGTGCAGGGTGGAAAGGCAGAGGTGACCGGTGTCGGCATAGGCCAGGGCCTGCTGCATGGTGTCCTGATCGCGGATCTCGCCGATCATGATCACGTCCGGCGCCTCGCGCATGGCGCGTTTCAGGGCGCTGGCGTAGGAGAACGTATCCAGCCCCACCTCGCGCTGGTTGACAATGGCCTGCCGATGTTGATGCAGGTATTCGATGTGGTCCTCGATGGTGAGGATATGGCCGCTCTTGTGGCGGTTGCGGTAATCGATCATGGCGGCCAGAGTGGTGGATTTGCCCGAGCCGGTGGTGCCCACCACCAGCACCAGCCCGCGCGGCGCCATCACCAGCTGATTGAGGAGGGGCGGCAGATTCAGCAGCGCCGCCGACGGGATGCTGTCCTTGATATAGCGCGCCACCATGGCCACCTCGCCGCGCTGGCGAAACACGTTGACGCGGAAGCGGCTGATCTCCTTGGCGGAGATGGCGATGTCCATCTCCATGGTCTCCTCGAAGCTCTTGATCTGCTCGTCGTTCATGATGGAATAGGCCAGCTTTTGCACCGCGCCGGGCGGCAGCGGATTTTGGCCGAGATGGGCGGTAACGCCTTCGACCTTGATGCACGGCACGGCATTGGTGGTGAAATAGAGATCGGAGGCATTCTTTTCAGCCATGATTTTCAGAAATGGCAGGATGTCCATAAGCGTCCTCGACTAATGTCTTGGCGGGTGTTTGTCGTTGGCGTTTCACGCCCTCAGGTTATCGTCAGCCGCGCAGGGAAGGTTAAATACGCATCATAATCATGGTTAATAGTTGGGTGAGCGATGCCGCAAAGCGCCCGCTGGCGCATTGATTGTGCCGGTGATATGATCGTAAAAAGATGATTATTGTTGGTTATTCATCGGAATTAGCGATTTATGCACCTGCCCACCATCCGCCAGTTACAGTATTTTCTCGCCGTGGTCGAGTCGCGCCATTTCGGCCAGGCGGCCGAGCGCTGCTTCGTTAGCCAGTCCACCCTCAGCGCCGGCATCCAGGAACTGGAAACCCTGCTGGGGGTGCAGCTGTTCGAACGCAACAAGCGCAGGGTCATGCCCACCCCGCTGGGACTGGCGCTGGCTGAAAAGGCGCGCCGGATCATCGAACTGGGCGGCGAAATGGTGCGGCTGGCCGAGGGCGGCAAGGGCACCTTGGTCGGCCCGCTGCGGCTCGGTGTGATCCCCACCATCGGCCCCTTCCTGCTGCCGCGCGTGTTACCGGCCATCCGCCACAGTTACCCCGGGCTGCAGCTGTTGCTGGTGGAGGAGCAGACCGCGCTGCTGATCGAGCGCCTCAACAACGGCAGGCTGGACTGCGCCATCCTGGCTCTGCCCTACGACCTGCCCGGCCTGGAATATGACGTCTTCTGGGAGGAGATCTTCCACGTCGCCTTCCCCAAGGGCCACGCCCTGGGCAGGGGCGGGCCCATCCCCTCCACCAAGCTGCCGGCCAACGAAATCATGCTGCTGGAGGAGGGCCATTGCCTGCGCGAGCATGCCCTCGGCGCCTGTCACAGCAAAGACCTGAAACGCAACACCGCGGTGCAGGGCACCAGTCTCTACACCATGATCGAGATGGTCGCCGGCGGCCAGGGCATTACCTTCATCCCCGAGATGGCGGTGGATTCCGCCCTGGTAAAACAGAGCGATATCCGGCTGCGGCCGCTGGCCGAAAAGGGCCCGCACCGGCAGATCGGCCTGGTATGGCGCCCCACCTTCCCGCGCCGGGATGACCTGCAGCTGCTGGCCCGGGAGATGGGCCGGGCGCTGAGGGCGAAGTAGGCCGCCGCCCCGGAAACCCGCTCCACAGGATCGACACCTATCGGTCATCCCCATCTCATCCCGTCATCACATAATCCGCCTGGCAAGGCATCCAACTGTAAACGGGGAGCGATTATGAAACCGAGCAATCTCAACAAAAGCGCACTGGCCATGGCCGTGGGGGCTGGCGCCGGCCGCGCCGAAAGCAAAGGGGGGCACAAATCACCATGGGAGCAGTCGCAGCACCAAGGTTTCGAGACAGGGAGTTTATTGGTTATACCGCATCCACTCCACCATCAACCGACCATACCGCACCTGTAACATAATCTGCTTCGAGCTGCGCCAGGATAACGTGCGCGACCTCTTCGGGCTTTCCATAACGCCCCAGGGGAATCATGGCTTCTTGTTGTGCTTTAATTTCAGGTCAACTGCGTGCTGGCACCACCCGCTTCGGCTTACCTTTATATACAACATCATTACAATATAGAGGTAAAAATGAGCCTGGAGATTTATCACGCGTATCAACATAGCAAGCGGTCACACCACTGGCGACCAGTGTTGAAAATATCCGATAACACTCCTCTGGGCTTATTCCTTGATCAGACAAAAAACCAGACATGTAGCCATTGATATTCATCGTTTCATCGAAATTTTCTGAAAGATATTTCTCAATAGAATATGCCAAGGACAGGTGTTCTCCCACTGAAAAACCCAGATTTTCAGTTACGCGCTCCATTGCAGATATGCGCTCGTCACCTTTCGCAATTGGTCTAGCATAACCCATGATTTCTGGTTTACCTTTTTTAACACGATTACCGGCCATAACAATTTCTTCTATCGATTTACCAGAGCGGTAACTGATCAAGGCTTGCTGAATAAAAGAAAGGCCATCGAACAAAGGTTTAATCCCATATGCACGAGCATCTGCTGCCATAATTCCCGCACAGGTTGCCGCAATCACTGAAGTCTGTGCCGTTCCGGATAACGCCCCTATTTGATTACACCAAATACGCGGGTCCGGCCAACTGAGACAGATATGAATGGCCTCGATCCAATCGGCCAAACGCCGTTCAGGCAGGCGGCCGGTGGCGTTGAGCATGACGACCTGCATATATGAGACTTTGCCGACGAAATCATCCATCATGGAATAGCCGTGATTGAACACGCCCTGACCGATTCTCCATCCACCTTTTCCGCTGAAAATCTTACCGCGGCGCTGGTCCCAAAAAGAGGTATCGTTAATCGCTTTCAATGATGTAATCCTCGTCAGACACAAACGGCATGGCCGTCAGCGGCTTGTTGGCCAGTTCGACGCCGTGGGCCAATAAACCGGGCGCACTTATAATCTGGTAGAGCCCGGCCGCGGCACGGGGAGGAAAACCGAGGTCCGTCAACACAGCCGCAACGACCCCCGTGGCCAGCCAGCCCATCCCCTCCGCTTCCAATGCGCGGGAAAATTCCCGGCCCCAGCGCAAGGCGCCGCCGGCGGCGGACATGCCCACCAGATGGTCGGCGATTTTGGCGCTGATCAGGTCTATTCCGTTGTAACAACTGCCAAAGCCCGGGGCGATATGCCAATCGCCCTGCGCGGGACGATTGGCCTGCGCCAGCAATTGTGCCGCGACTTCGCCGCCCCGTTTTCGCTGCTGCTTACGCAGGAAGCGCATCGCCTCCTCCAGGGTGCCGGCCGCGTTATGGGTGCCGCTCAATGTGGTCAAGGCGATCGGCAATATCAAGGCGGGATCGGTCTTGCCGACAGCGGCGTTCATGGCGGCCCGGCTCGCCGGGTGGCGGGGGCCGGGATTGATGAAGGCCACCATTAGCGCCTCCAGTAGCTGGGCCTCTTCGGCCGTCGGCAGCTCACCACGAAACAGCAGATAGAGCACATCGGCGAAACCACGTTTCCGCACCAGCTCAAGCAGGTCATAACCGTGGCAGCGGCACTGTTCCGCGAGGTAGGGATTATCGGCGGATGGTGACTCTTCCCATATGCGGGTGACGCTTCGATCGACGTAGACATCGTCACGCCGCCGCACCTGGGCTGAAGGCTTGTCTGATTTCATAATTGGTTTAACTGATACTCTGCTTCAAGATAAAGACTGCGTCCCGCCAGGGGATAATCGTTTGGAATCTTGCCCTCACTCGGCTCACGGTTGTCCGCATCAAAGACATTTTTAACACTCGCGGCAAATTCCCAGTTACGGTTCGGCGGTTGATAGCGCAATGACAAATCGACCGTCGCATTATCCCCAATGGGGGGACGGGGATCAGGGGCGGCCCGCTGGCGGTCCATCACCCAGTTGGCCTGGCCGTAGTAAGACCACGCCGGGGCCGGTTGCCAAGCGGCCGCCAGGAACAGCTGCCGCCGCGGCGCATTTGCGACCACCGTGCCCTCTTCCGCGTCTTCGGCATACTGTAGCGCGAAGTTGCCCTTTAATTGCAGGGTATTGGTTGCGTACCACTTCGCCTCCAACTCAAGACCACGGCCATCCTGCGCGCGACTGTTTTGTGCCATCCCGTTTTCGAACTCGATCAAATCGTCCGCCCGGTAAGAATACAAATTAAGGATAAACACCTTGCGCGGATCCGGCCGGTAATCAAAGACCAGTTCCAGCATATCGATGCTCTCAGGCTGGAGATCCGGGTTTCCCACTGTGACCGGATTGTTCTCGAAATAGAGCTCGGTCAGGCTGGGCGCACGAAAGGCGCGGCCATAGAGCAGTTTGGTGGTCAAAAAATATCCTGTCTCCCACACCAGGGCCAGACGTGGATTGGTGGTGCCGCCAAAGTCGGAATAGTGGTCATGGCGGACGCCGGCGGTCAGCTCCCAGTCGCTGGCGAAGCGCCACTCGTCCTGAAGCGACAGGTATTGCACCTCGCGCGAACGCTGTTTCACGAAAATATAGGGCGTGCCGGTCACATCGGTCAAGGTGCCATCGACAGGGCTCACGCTGCCGTCGATCACCCCGGGGCCGAAGTTCTTTGTTTCCCGCGGCTCTAGCTTGTCATGGTCCACGCCTATCGCGATGCGAATGCGATGATCTTGCCAGCCTTCGAACAAACCGGCCACCTCCAGGCGGACCTCGGTCTGCTTGCCGCCCGGATTGCCCAATACCCCATCGGTAAAGCGGACCATGCCCGCCGGCCCACATCCCGCGGTAACACATAAATTCCCATCCGCGCCCACTGGCACTTCAGCCCCAGGGGGCAATATCTGATACGTAGCCAACTGGTCAAAAAGGCGATAAGAAAGCCGCGAATCCAGTTGCCAGTCGTCGGCGAATTCAGCGTCTTTGTAACCGACCGCCAAGGTGTACTGATCGTTGCGCTGGGACCCGAGCGGGTCCAGTGCCTGCCATGCACCCGGGCCGACACCGGCGTCCCTCAGGTTCCAACTATTAAACCAGATAGACCAGTTTTGCTGTTTCAGACTGACGGAGCCGTTTAGCAGCTCATAGCCGCTCTCCAGCGGCCCCGGCGCCAGGCTGGCGCGGGTACCAAACAGCATGTCCAGTTCGGTTTGGTAATCGCGCCGGATGATCCTGTCGCGGTCCCCTGCGGTCCGGCTGTATTCCAGGCTCAAACCCAAATCCCAGCCGCTCCGTTCACCGCCGTATTGTAACCAGCCGTCCCGGGTTTCGAAGGACCCGGTGCGGCCGCCGGCTGTCAGGCCATTGACATCGAGACCTTCCTTGGTAATGACATTAATCACACCGGCAAAGGCATCCGCCCCGTAAACGGCCGAGCCCGGACCGCGAATCACCTCTATCAATGCGATGTTTTCCACCGGCAGACGAAACAACGGCGGCCGGGAGCCCGCAATATAGTCGTTGAACGGCACGCCGTTGACCATCAACAAGACCTGCGGATTCCAATCGGTGCGGATGCCGCGTACAGAATAGATGTCGCTGTTACGAATAGAGGATTTTGAAACATGCAATCCGGGTACCGTCTCGAGCACCTCGTCCAGCATGCGCGCGCCACTGTCCTTGATTTCATCGGCGCGAATCACCGTTGCCACCGAGGGGGCCAGGTGCATGGCCTTATAGGTCCCGGTGGAGATGCTGATGATCTCCTCATCGGGATAATAGGGAGACAACCCTTCATCCAAGGGCGCGGATTCCACCGCATGAGATTGTGAACAGAACAGCGCCGGCATAAGCGCGAATGCCGATACGACAGCCCGCATGGCGC
Source organism: Candidatus Tenderia sp. (assembly GCA_030148045.1). Classification (GTDB taxonomy): domain Bacteria; phylum Pseudomonadota; class Gammaproteobacteria; order Tenderiales; family Tenderiaceae; genus Tenderia. The sequence continues at coordinate 8,503 of JASBUE010000242.1, read as the reverse complement.
TATCTTACCCCCCAACAGGTTTTCGAATGGACAATGGCGCGGAAAAGGCGGTGGCGTTCGACCATCGCGCCGAACATTCCAGCCGTTGACGACACGTCTCTTTTCCCGGCGCCGGAATCGTAACAATCTAAATTTAGCGTATGTGATAGGCAGCCTCAAGATAGACGCTGCGCCCCTCCAAAGGATAATCATTGGGCATCGTGCCGTCACTGGGCTCGCGGGCATCCGCATCGAAAGCGTTTTTGACACTTAGACCAAGCTGCCAGCGGCGGTCATCCGGTTGATGGCGCAGGAATACATCCAGCGTCGTATAGTCATCAATCGCCGGGCGCGGGTCCGTACTCGCCCGGGCACGGTCGGCCACCCAGTTGACCTGGCCGTAGAGCAACCATTTTTCCGCCATTCGCCAGTTGGCACCTACGAATAGCTGCCGCCGCGGGACGTTGGCGATCACGGCGCCGCTGTCCGCATCTTCGGAATATTGCAGCGCGAAATTGCCCTTGAACTGTATCGTGTCACTGGCCTGCCAGTCAGCCTCAAGCTCCAGGCCATGGCCTTTTTGATTGCGACTGTTTTGCGCCGTACTGTTCACAAATTCGATCAAATCATCGGCCTGATAGGCAAAAAAAGTTGACACCGTTTCCAGATTAAAAGAGGGGCGGTAGTCGAATACCAATTCCACCATATCAATCCGCTCCGGTACTAAATTGGGATTACCAACAACTGTGGGATTATTCTCGAAATATAGCTCTGTCAGGCTGGGCGCACGGAAGGCACGCCCATAGAGCAGCTTGCTGGTCAGGTTGTAATCGGTCGCCCATACCAGGGCCAGGCGTGGATTGGTGGTATCGCCGAAATCGGAATAGTCGTCATATCGAATCCCGGCGGTCAGCTCCCAGTCACGCCCCAGCCGCCATTCGTCCTGCAAGGAGAGATAACGCACCGTGCGCGAGCGCTCTTGAACGTAGATATTTGGTGTGCCCGTCGTATCGGTGAGTGTCCCGTCAATGGGACTCACCGTGCCGTCGATAATGCCCGGACCGAAATTTTTAGTTTCAACTGGCTTGAATTCATCCCGATCGGCACCCACAGCCAGCCGCAAACGGTGATCCAGCCACCCCTCATAAAGACAGGCCACCTAAAAGCGGGCATCGGTCAGCTCGCCGCCCGGGTTGCCCAGTACGCCATCCGGAAAGCTGACCAGGCACACCGGACTGGCACAGCCAGGGGTGGTAAACAGGTTTCCATCACTCCCGATAGGAACGACTGTGCCGGGGGGCAGTATTTGATAGGTGACGAATTGATCCATGAGCCGATATGAGAAGCGCGAGTCGAGCCGCCAGTCCCGGGCCATGTCGTCGTTTTTATAGTCAACCGCCAGACTGTATTGATCAATCTCCTGGCGACCGACCGGGTCCAGCGCCTGGGCCACGCCGGGACCAACGCCTGCATCGTCCAGATTCCAGCTATTGAGCCAGACACGCCAGCGTTCGTTACTGATAGTCAGCGAGGTATTCAAGAGCTCATAACCGCTCTCCAGCGGGCCGGGGGCCAGTGTTGCACTGGTCCCGAACAAGGCATCCAGGTTGCTCTGGAAATCCGTCTCGATGATGCGATCGCGATCACCTTCCGTGGTGCCATATTCAAGACTGAAGGCCGTATCCCAACCCTTGAACTCACGCCCTATCTGGACCCAGCCCTCACGGGTATCAAAGGAACCGCCCCGCAGACCGAACACATTGCCATCTATATCCGAACCGTCTTTGGTTATCACGTTGATTACGCCGGCGAAGGCGTCGGCACCGAACACGGCCGACCCCGGCCCCCGGATCACTTCGATACGGGCGATATTCTCAACCGGCAGGCGAAACAGAGGGGGCCGGCTTCCGGTAATAATGTCGTTAAACGGCAGACCGTTTACCAATAATAAGACCTGGGGGTTTTGATCCGTGTGGATGCCGCGAATCGAATAGATACTGCTGTTACGCACCGTCGATTTGGAAACATGCAAACCCGGCACCGTCTCAAGCACCTCATCCAGGGTGCGCGCCCCCATTGCATCGATCTCTCTGGCGGTAATCACACTGGCCACGGAGGGCGCCAGGTGGATGGGTTTTCTCGTGCCGGTGGCGATGCTGACCATTTCTTCATCTTCGTAGAGCAGCAGCAAATCTTCTTCCACGGCCATCGGATCGGCTTGCACCGAAGATGCAAAGAGCGAAGCCGCAGCGATAAGGGCGACTCTGTTGTTAGGCATTCACTTCCCCGCCGTCATTAGTGAATGACCCCCCCCTGATGGTTTCGGACCTCAGAATAACAGACATCGGGCTGTCGAAGAATATATTAATCTGCTGTGCTACACTTTTTTCGTTGTCTTTTTAATGTGTTAACTCGCGCGCCCAGCGGTGGTACGGCTTCCGGGTCTATATATACATCCAACAAGGCGGGCCCGCCTCTTTGGCACAATGTATCGATGTCGAGCCGCGCCAGATCGTCTACCGTGCGAATAGTATAGCCCGGCGCGCCCATACTTCTTGCCATCATGGCGAAATCGACGGGGGGCAGATCGTAACCGATCGCCTCGGCGCCGCCCAGGCGCTGACCGTGCTTGACCATGCCCAGGGCCTGATCATTGAGCACAACAAAGATCACCGCCAATCCTTCGGCGACGGCGACGGTCAGCTCTTGGCCACTCATCAAGTAGCTGCCGTCACCGGTAATACACACCACCGGATGTTCACGCTTGCCCAAGGCTGTCCCCACTGCGGCACCGATGGCCCATCCCATGGCACCGAAGCTGAAACTGCTTCGTTGCACACCAACATTATCAAGGAACAGGTAGTGAGTGACCCAGGAAAAGGCGTTGCCTGTATCGACGACATAACGAGTGTCTCTGGGAAATCGTTGAGCCAGTTCACTCATCAAGCGCTGCGGCTTGAGCGGGGAACTTTCGTCGGCGACGGCCTCCGGCTCATACACCCGCACTTGCATCGGCAGATAGGCGTCGCTTTCCCGCCTGAATCCCCGCCCGGCCGTTGGGCTCGTTGCGCTGTTGCGATCAACGCTGTTCACCATGCGATCCTTATGCAGATGGGCGAATATGGTTTTGATATCGCCGGAAAGATGCAGGCATGCCATTGGCGTGCGGGCGAAATCCTCCGGCGACGCCGAGATATGCACCAGCCTGCTGCTCATCAGCCGTTCGTTCCAGCCACTGGTGGAGAGCTCACCCAGGGCGGTGCCCACCGCCAGAACCAGGTCGACCTCGTCATCGGCCAGGGTTTCATAGGCACTGGGATGGCCGGCGAAACCGAACACCCCGCGATACAGGGGGTGGTAGGCATTGACCCAGCCCTTGCCCGCCGGGGTGGTGACCATCGGCGTGCCGGTCGATTCGGCATAGGCGGTGATCATATCGATTGCATGCCGGCTGCCCCCGCCCAAAAAAAGCACCTGTTTTTTCGACCGGCCCAGCGCGCCGACCAGGGCCCGATAGGCGTCATCATCCATGGAACGGGGCTGACGGAACAGCTGGGCCACCTGATAACGGCGGCTACCGCCCTTGACCGGTGCATTGAGAATATCCATCGGGATGCTGAGATGGACCGGTCCGCGTGGCCGCCGGAAGGCATTGAGAAATGCGGTATAGAGTTTTCCCTCCAGTTGGTCGGGATGGGACACCATGCCGTTGTATTGGGTGCAATGTTCGAACATGCCGACGATATCAACAGCATCACTGGACGATTCCTGAAAACCACCTTTACCGAAAAAGGGCAATGCAGTCTGAGGGGTAATGACCAGCATGGGAATCCGGTCGGCATAGGCCGAGGCCACGCCGGTGATGAGGTTGGTCGCGCCGGGGCCTGTGGTGGCGCAACAGACACCCAGCCTGCCCGTCTCGCGCGCGTAACCATCGGCCATGAACGCCGCGCCGGCTTCGTGGCGGGCGATCACCGGCTTGATATGAGGCTTGGCATCTCGTTGCCGCACCGGGAGCAGACTGTTGACGGCGAGCCGCCGGGTGGCGCATTGCTCCGGCCGGCGCAGGTGCCGCGCCAGGGCATTATAGAGGGGCTCGATACCGCCGCCGGGTATGCCGAAAATATATTCGACATCGATCTGTACCAGATAGCTGACGATTAAATCCGCGTATGTGAAGGGCTGCGCGGGCGATGGCACCGACGCCGGTGTCTCTATTACCCGTGTAATGGAATCCATAGGAACCTCTCGGTTATAAACTCCCCCCTGGACCCTTAATCGGGCATTGCGCCTTTTGGTTTAATCTTTCACACCATCCTTTATCGAAGACACTGCGACAGGGCAGCCGAATAGCGCACTCCCGGCCTTATCACCGAGGCGGCTTCATCACATCCGGCTGGAATCACCCGCTTGAGAAAATTCACCACTCCATCCTGATTTCGGCGTACTGCCGACCCAGAGTGTGAGCCGGCCAGCCGACGCCCCTGTCATTTATAACAGATAAAATTCTGCATGGCCCGTTACAATTTTGTAGCGACTCTCATTCTCATGATAATCCTACGCCGCCAGCCGAAAAAACCCGCTTCACTTCACGGTGAAGCGGGTCTTGCGCAGCGCTAACAGCAGTCATGTCTAGTCTTTGTGATAAGACGCCACGCGGTCGACCTCGTTTTTCGACCCGAGGATAACCGGCACGCGCTGGTGAATGTCATTCGGTTCAATTTCCATGATGCGCTCGCGCCCGGTGGTGGAGGCGCCACCGGCCTGCTCCACGATCATGGACATGGGGTTGGCCTCGTACATCAGGCGCAGCTTGCCTGCCTTGCTTGGATCCTTGGTATCCTTCGGATACATGAAGATGCCGCCGCGGGTAAGAATGCGGTGTACTTCCGCCACCATGGAGGCCACCCAGCGCATGTTGAAGTTCTCGCCGCGCGGCCCTTCCTTGCCCGCCAGGCACTCGTCCACATAACGTTGAACCGGTTCTTCCCAGAAGCGCTGGTTGGAGGTATTGATGGCGAATTCCCGCGTATCGGCCGGGATGCGCATATTCGGATGGGTGAGAATGAACTCACCGATGTCGCGATCCAGGGTAAAACCGTTAACGCCGTTCCCGGTGGTCAGCACCAGCATGGTGGACGGACCGTACAGGGCATACCCGGCACAGACCTGTTCGGTGCCGGGCTGCAGGAAATGTTCTTTGGTCGGCTCTCTGACGCCTTCCGGGCAACGCAGGATGGAGAAGATGGTGCCCACCGAGATGTTGACGTCGATATTTGACGAACCGTCCAGCGGATCGAACAACAGCAGGTATTTGCCCTTGGGATAACGGGCCGGAATGGGATAGATATCCTCCTCCTCCTCGGAGGCCATGGCGGCCAGGTGACCGGCCCATTCGTTGGATTTGATCACCACCTCGTTGGCGATGATATCCAGCTTCTTCTGGGTTTCGCCCTGCACGTTTTCGCTCTCCGCGGTCCCGAGAACACCGATCAGGGCACCCTTGTTGACACCGTTGGAGATCACCTTGCAGGCGGTGACAATATCATTGAGCAGGGAAGTGAAGTCGCCCGTTGCCCCGGGCAAACGACGCTGTTCCTCGATAATGAACTGGGTTACCGTGACTCCGTTGTGCATGATCGTATTCCTTATATATTGTATGAAACCGTGACCAAAAAGCATGATAGCGCGCTATTATCCTGCTTTCAGGCAGCAAAATAAAGCCGCCGCGGCTGGAGTATAGTGCCGCGCACCGAAATCAGGCAGATTTAGACTGATATGAATCCCCCCGAACTGAGATTACGCAAGCACGAAGAACGGCGCCTGCGCGCCGGCCACCTCTGGGTCTTCAGCAACGAGGTGGATATCCGGCATACGCCGCTGACCGGGTTCGCTCCCGGGGATGCCGTTCAAGTCACTGATTATACTGGCAAGTTCATCGGCCACGCCTATGTCAATCCGCATTCCCTGATCTGCGCACGGCTGGTCAGCCGGGACCGCGAACACCCCCTGGATCCATCGCTGCTGAACCACCGCTTCAATGTCGCCCTGAGTCTGCGCCGGCGGCTCTTCCCCGACCCTTACTACCGCCTCGCCTTTGGTGAGAGCGACGCCCTGCCCGGCCTGGTGGTGGATCGTTTCGGCGAGGTGCTGAGTGTGCAGATCACCACCGCGGGGATGGAGGCGCAGAAACAGGCCATCGTCACCGCCCTGGACAAGCTGCTCAAGCCCAAGAGCATCATCCTGCGCAACGACAGCCCGATCCGCGAACTGGAGGGCCTGCCCACCTACGTCGAAACCGCCCTGGGCGAGGCCCCGGCACAGCTCGACATCATCGAGAACGGCTGCCGCTTCCAGGCCCCGGCCCTGAGCGGCCAGAAGACCGGCTGGTTCTACGATCACCGCCTCAATCGCGGCCGCGCCACTCATTATGTCAAGGACATGCGTGTGTTGGACGTGTTCAGCTACCTGGGCGGCTGGGGCATTCCCGCCGCGGTCAACGGCGCCAGGGAGGTGGTCTGCATCGACGCCTCGGGCGCCGCCCTGGATCAACTGGCGGCCAACGCCGCCCTCAACCAGGTGGCCGACAGGATCACCACCCTCCAGGGTGACGCCTTCGAGGCACTGCGCGCCCTGCGAGAAGAGCGGGAGCGCTTCGACGTGATCCTGCTCGACCCGCCCGCCTTCATCAAGCGGCGCAAGGATGCCAAACAGGGGCTGGAGGCCTACCGCCGGGTCAACCAGCTGGCCATGCAACTGCTCAGCCGCGACGGAATTCTGGTCTCCGCCTCCTGCTCCTACCATCTGGAGCGCCAGCGCCTGCAGCAGATCCTGCTCAAGACCGGCCGTCAGCTGGACCGCCATCTGGTGCTGCTGGAACAGGGCCACCAGGGGCCGGATCACCCAGTGCATCCCGCCATCCCGGAAAGCGACTATCTGAAGGCCTTTTTCTGCCGCATCACACCGAGCTAGCACTGTTGATATACTAGGGCCCTATGCTGACTTATCCCGATATCGATCCGGTTGCGCTCTCTCTCGGTCCCCTGAAAATCCACTGGTACGGCATTATGTATCTGGTTGGTTTCGCCGCCGCCTGGTGGCTGGGCCATCTACGCGCCAGGCGGCCGGACACACCTCTCACGCCGGCGCAGATCGCCGACCTGATCTTCTATGGCGCCCTCGGCGCCATCATCGGTGGACGGCTGGGCTATATCCTGTTTTACGATTTTGCCAACTATCTCGAACACCCACTCAACATATTCAAGGTCTGGCAGGGCGGCATGTCCTTTCACGGCGGCCTGCTGGGCGTGCTGGTGGCCATGTGGCTGTATGGCCGCAAAGTGAAGTTGGGGTTTTTCGTGGTCACCGACTTCATCGCCCCGCTGGTGCCCATCGGCCTGGGTGCCGGGCGCATCGGCAATTTCATCAACGGCGAGCTGTGGGGCAAGGTCACCGACCTGCCCTGGGGCATGGTGTTTCCCCATGCCGGTCCCCTGCCGCGGCATCCGTCACAACTCTATGAGGCCCTGCTCGAAGGCCTGGTACTGTTTCTGATCCTGTGGTTCTACTCGGCCAAACCGCGCCCCCCCGCGGCGGTATCGGGATTGTTCCTGATCTGCTACGGTGCCTTTCGCTTCATCATCGAGTTCGGCCGCCAGCCCGATGCCCATATCGGCTACCTGGCCTATGGCTGGCTCACCATGGGACAACTGTTGTCCCTGCCCATGGTCATCGCCGGCGCCATCCTGATGCTGTGGGCCCACAAGCGGCAACAAACCATTTTATAGATCACAATCCGAACGCAAGTTGCCCGACATCCACGTGCGGGACCGTCGGGCATGCAGGGATGTATTTATAGCGTACGCACGGGGATGCCGGGCAACTTATAAACTCCTTAGCATGAAGTTTGTTATGCTTCACTAACCGCACGTCAGACAGGACAGCAATGCAACAATATCTCGATTTAATGCGCCATGTATATGAACAAGGCGCGCGCAAGGAAGACCGTACCGGGACCGGTACGGTCAGCGTATTCGGCTATCAGATGCGCTTTGATCTGGGGGCCGGCTTTCCCTTGGTCACCACCAAGAAGTGTCACCTGCGTTCCATCATTCATGAGCTACTCTGGTTCCTCCAGGGTGAAACCAATATCCAATATCTCAATAAAAACGGCGTCAGCATCTGGGACGAATGGGCCACGGAATCCGGTGACCTGGGGCCGATCTATGGCAAACAGTGGCGTTCCTGGGCGGCGCCCGACGGCCGCAGCATCGACCAGATCAGCGAGGTGATCGAGCAGATCAAGCGCAAGCCCGATTCGCGCCGCCTCATCGTCAGCGCCTGGAACCCGGCCGAGCTGCCGGACGAATCGATCAGCCCCCAGGCCAATGTACAAGAGGGACGCATGGCGCTGGCCCCCTGCCATACCTTTTTCCAATTTTACGTGGTGGAGGGCAAGCTCTCCTGCCAGCTCTATCAGCGCAGTGCCGATGTCTTTCTGGGCGTGCCCTTCAACATCGCCTCC
>JASBUE010000239.1 GCA_030148045.1 Candidatus Tenderia sp. | reverse complement strand
GCCAGCATCTTTACCTCCGGCCTGCTGGGCGAACAGTACGTGGCATTGGAGGCGGGCGGTTCCATGGACAATATGCAGCCCAACGACCAGTTCAAGATCACCCAGTCGGCCCTGGTGCTGGAAGAGCTGATCGGCCAGTTTCTGTTCAAGGCGGCGGGAGGAGGCGGCAGCGAGTGAGAAAGTGGTTGGCACTGGCCAGCACATGCCTGGCGTTGCCGGCAACGGCGGAGACGTTGGACCTGGAACAGGCCATCGAGCGTGCCCTCGACAGTGATCCGCGCATCGAAGAGCGGCGTCACTTCGTCGCCGCGGCGCGCGGTATGCTGGAAGAGGTGGAAGGCCACGGCGGCTGGTTCGTGGAGAGCAACAGCTTTCTTGCCCTGGCGCCGCAGGTGGAGGGCAGCCTCTTCAAGAACGGCGCCTGTGCGCCGGGCAATTGCGAGCTGCGCGACGACCGTTACGAATTCCAGGGCGCCTCGCCCTGGTTCAACCTAGAGCTGGCCCTGATCAAGCCGCTGCATTCCTTCGGCAAGCTGGAAAATTACAGCGAGGCGGCCGAGGCTAATATCCGCATCAAGGATCAGGATGTGCAATTGCAGCGTAATGCCACCGTGCTGGATGTCAAGCAGGCTTACTACGGTTACCTGGCGGCGCGCGACGGCCGGCTATTGCTGGAGGACGTGGAAAAACGGCTGCAGGGGGCGATCGACCTGGTGCAGCAATGGCTGGACCAGGGGGAGGGCGAGGTCAAGCAATCCGACCTCTACGCCTTGCAGTCCGGGCGGGCCCTAGTGGCCAAATACAAGGCCCAGTCGGCGGCGCTGGAGCAGGTGGCATTGGGTGGGCTCAAGGTACTCACCGGCATACCCCAGGAGGAGACGTTGGCGGTGGCGGATCGCCGCATCCGCCCGGTGGAATTGCCCGACTGGGAGATGGCGGAGCTGCAGTCGCAGGCCATGAAACAGCGCCCGGAGATGGCCCAGCTGGAGGCCGGCCTGCAGGCGCGCCGCGCCCTGGTGGCGGCCAACAAGTCCAACAGCAAGCCCGATCTGTATGCCGGTGTTGTCGCGAGTCTGTCCTATGCCCCCGAACGTGACCGGCTGAAGAACCCCTATATTTACGATCCGTTCAACGAGGCGGGCATGACCCCGCTGATCGGACTGCGCTGGAACTGGACCCCCGGCGTTGACGATGGCAAGATCACCACCGCCGAGGCGGAGCTGAACGCCCTGATCGCCAAATCCTCCTTCGCCCGCATGGGGATCCCCTATCAGGTGGCGGAGCAGTATTACCAGGTGCAGGGCTATTATGAGGCGGTGCAGCGCCTGGAGGAGGCAGGCCGCTCGGCGCGCCGCTGGATGATCGCCAGCTATACCGATTTCGAGGCCGGCCTGGGAGAGGCCGAAAAGATCATGACCGCCATGCAGGCCTATGTGCTGGCCATGACCGATTATCTGCAGACGACCTTTGAATACAACATGCATGTGGCACGTTTAGAGGATGCCGCGGGGATGACGCGATGAAACGATTGATGGTGATATTTGTGCTGTTGCTGGGTCTCGGTGCCGGCCCGCTGTGGGCCGCCCAGTCGCCCCAGGAATTGGTCAAGCAGACCTCCGAGCAGATGCTGAGCACGCTCAAGCAGGAGCAGGCGGTGATCAAGACCAATCCCGAGCGCATCTACGAGCTGGTCAACAAGATCGTATTGCCCCATTTCGATTTCGAATACATGTCCCAGCTGGTGCTGGGCAAGTACTTGCGCCGCGCCTCGCCACAGCAGCGCTAGGCCTTTACCGAAGAGTTCAAACAGCTGTTGGTACGCACCTATGCCACTTCGCTGAACCAATACACCGACCAGGAGATCACCTTCCTGCCCTTCCGTGAGGGCAGTGACCCGGATGAAGCCCAGGTGCGCACCGAGGTGGAACAGCCCGGCGGCTTTCCCATTCCCATCGATTACCGCCTGCATCGCAACAGCGCTGAGTGGAAGGTGTTCGACGTGGTGATCGACGGCGTCAGCCTGGTCACCAACTACCGCACCAGCTTCGCCAAGGAGATCCGTCAGGGTGATCTGGACAGCCTCATTAAGACCCTCAAGCAGCGCAACGAGGAGGTCATGGCCAAGTGAATGCGGGCCAGCTACAGCGCCGGGCGCCGGCGGAGTTCAGTCTCAGCGGCGAGTTGAGTTTTGCCACCGTGCCCGAACTGGTGCAGGCGGGCGAACAGCTGTTTGAAGCCGCCGACGAGGTCAGCGTCGACCTCGCCGGGGTCGGGCGCAGCGACAGCGCCGGGCTGGCCCTGCTGGTGAGCTGGATCCGCCTGGCGCGGCAGCACGGCAAACAGCTCAATTTCCACAGTATTCCCGAGCAGTTGCTGGGCATGGCGCGGGTCAGCGGCGTGGCCCAGCTGCTTTCCCTCGAACACGCCTGAGTGCGCGTCCGGACTTAATAAGAACGCCTTTTCAGGGTATCCTATGCCGTTTCGGCGTCCCGCATCCGGGAATCAGCCACTGGACTCATCAGAGGTAACACACAAGCAGATGCAAGCACAGCAGATCAAACAGATGATAGAGGCCGGCCTGCCCGGCGCTCAGGTGCAAGTGTTCGGCGACGACGGCCAGCATTTCGACGCCATCGTGGTGGCGGAGGCCTTTACCGGCAAGAGCATGGTGCAGCAGCACCAGATGGTCTACGCTGCCCTGGGCGGCCAGATGGAAAGCGGAGCGATTCACGCCCTGGCCTTGAAGACCTACACCCCCGAGGCGTGGGCCAAAGCACAATAAGATGGATAAACTGATTATCACCGGCGGCGGCCTGCTGGACGGTGAGGTGCGCATCTCCGGTGCCAAGAACGCCGCCCTGCCGATTCTGGCGGCGACGCTGCTGGCCAGCGGCCCGGTCATGGTGCGCAATGTGCCGCACCTGCACGACATCACCACCACCATGGAGCTGCTCGGACGTCTCGGGGTGGAGCTGATCGTCGATGAAAAGCTCAATGTCGAGGTCAATCCCACCACCATCAAAAGCTTCGTCGCCCCCTACTAACTGGTGCGCACCATGCGCGCCTCCATCCTGGT
>JASBUE010000235.1 GCA_030148045.1 Candidatus Tenderia sp. | reverse complement strand
CCCTTCTCCAGATCGACATCGATCTTCTCCACGCCATCGATCTGCTTCAGCTTCTTTTCGATGCCGTAGGCGCAATAGGGGCAGGCCAGCCCGTCCACCCGCATGACGTACTGGGTGCCCGCAGCCAGCGCCGCCAGGCTCCAGAACAACAGCAGCGGTACGATTAAAAAGCGTTTCATCACATCACCTCTTGTCTTTTATCCAGGTCCATCATTCGATTTACAGATGCCATTCAAGAACGAGCTTGGCGCGGTAGTCGGTATCTTCCTGATGGCCGTTCAGGTCACTGGCGATCGGGATCTGCACGCCGGCCTTGACCGCAAAATTGCGCTTGGTCCAGAAAATGCCCGGTGACAGGAACCATTCCGTGCCGCCGGTGTTGGCCAGTTCAACACCGTTCAGTTCAGCGCGCTCGCCGTACTCGCCGTTCAACTCCAATAGCCACACGGTGTCGGGCTCGTAGTAACTGGGCGGTGTGGGCCGCCAGCCGCCGACCAGATCGAACAGGATCTTGTCCCCACGGCGCAGGCCCGCGTCGTTCTCGCCGTTGCGCCGGTAACGCAGGCTCGCCCAGCGGTACCACTTGAGGCTCTCGTAGCCATAGGTCAGGCCGAGGATGGTGTCGGTGGTGCCGGTCCCGAGGGCGGGCGTGGCATTGTCGTCACCGCTATCGGTCTTGACCTTGAGCAACACGGCGGCGCTTTCCTGGGCGCCGAGGATATCGTGACGCCAGAAGCGGTACTTGGTGAACAGGCTGACATCGCCCGTGCCACTTGCGCTTTGCGGACCCTCCTCCTTCCGGGCATAGGGCAGCTCGATGCCGGCGGCCCAGTCGCCGGTGAGGCCGTACACCAGTTCCAGCCCCAGTTCCGTGTCTTGCTCATCGCCGGCCTTTTCCGTGTGGACCTCCGTGGCCACCTCCACGCCGCCCTTGTACAGCACGTGTGGGCCGAGCCCGAACACCGGGTCGTGCGCCCAGGCGGGACTGCCGATAAGCATTACCAGCAGGGTCGCGCCCAAGCCTGAAAGCCTCGTCACCTTAAGCACAGCCATGTAAGACAATCTCCGAAACTATATTCACGACAAATTTGACAACCTAGAGTCGACTCCAGGTTCCATGGTACCCGGGAGAAATTCGACTTCGGAACACAGCGTACAACCTGGAGTCAACTCCAGGGCAAGCTCCGATTTCGGTTTTTTTTCACCGCGCCTGAGATTTTTCCAGCAGGCACTTGACTCCGTACTTAGGTACGGCGTTTATGCTTTGTTCACAGGCTGGATAAACGAGGAGAGAACCATGGCTGAAACCACCGAAACCAAGAATCGTTCGCTCATCGCGGCGGTGGCCGCCGCGGTCGGCGCATCGATCTGCTGCGTCGGCCCGTTCGTCCTGCTGACGCTGGGTGTCGGCGGCGCGTGGATCGGCAACCTTACCGCGTTGGAGCCCTACCGGCCGATCTTCATCGGCGTGACTCTGGTGTTTCTGGGGCTGGCCTTCCGGAAACTCTATCTCGTTCCGGAGGCGTGCGAGACCGGCAAGGCCTGCGCCGATCCCGTCACGCGCCGCAAGCAGCGCCTCGTGTTCTGGGTGGTAACGGTGATCCTGGCCGCGCTTGTCGCCTTCCCCTGGTACGGCCCGGCCTTGCTGGGCTGATTGATTATCCATAGACAAAAGGAGACCGCATCCATGTTTCGCAACCTTCTGCTTGCCGCTTTGCTCGGGCTGTCCGGGTTCACCCTGGCACTGTCCATCAACGTGGCGGCGGCCGCCGAACAGGTACGGACCCAGACCGTCACCCTCGCCGTCGAGAACATGACCTGCAATATGTGCCCCATCACCGTGCG
>JASBUE010000152.1 GCA_030148045.1 Candidatus Tenderia sp. | reverse complement strand
ACCCTGCTCAACCTGCTGGGCCTGCTGGACCGCGCCAGCTCCGGCCAGTATCTTCTCAACGGCGAGGATGTCACGGCCCTCAGCGACGACCAACAGGCCATCACTCGCAACCGTAACGTCGGTTTCGTGTTTCAGGCCTTTCATCTGGTGCCCAGACTGACGGCTGCGGAAAATGTAGAACTGCCCCTGATGCTGGCCGGCATTCCGGTAGAAGAACGCCGAACCCGGGTTGAACAGGCGCTGTCCGAACTGGGCCTGAGCGACCGCAGCCGGCACAAACCGGATCAGCTTTCCGGCGGCCAGCGCCAGCGTGTCGCCATTGCCCGCGCCACCGTCACCAAACCCACCCTGCTACTGGCCGATGAGCCCACTGGCAACCTGGATCAGAAATCCGGTCAGGACGTAATCCACGTTCTCGAACAACTCAACCAGCGCGGTATTACGCTTGTCGTCGTCACCCACGATGCCGCCATCGGCCAACGCGCCCGGTGTCAGATCCACATGCTCGACGGGCGTATCGACGATAGCTAAATAAACTACCCTGCAGCAAGCGGACGGGGTATTAATTGTAGGTTGGGCTGAGTAAAACGAAGCCCAACAGAGCCCGGTTCAATATTCTGTTGGGTAGAGCAAAGCGAAACCCATCAACCCGTGCTCACCCTATGGTGCGCGTTTATAATGATAGTTTCCCCAGGCTTAAAGGTCTGCCAACGGAACAGAGACAGCATGCAAATCCTGGTCGACGATATTATCCACTTTGCCTGGCGCGCGCTGAAAGGTTATCCGGCACGCACGCTGCTGATGCTGCTGGCGATGGCCATTGGCGTAGCGGCGGTGATCATGCTGACCGCCCTGGGGGAAGGCGCGCGCCGTTATATCATCGATGAATTTGCCTCGCTGGGCACCAACCTGATTATCGTTCTGCCCGGCTATTCGGAAACCGCCGGTCTCAACCCCACCACCCTGATGGGAGAAACGCCACGCGATCTCACCCTTGACGATGCCCTGTCCCTGTTACGCTCGCACCAGGTGCGACGCATCGCGCCGCTAAATATAGGCTCGGTCAATGCCATCTTTAAAGGCCGCAGCCGAGAAGCCGTCGTCATCGGCAGCAATCATGATTTACTGGCATTACGTCACTGGGAAATGGCCCAGGGACAGTTCCTGCCACAGACAGCGCTGGATCTCGCCACGCCAGTCTGCGTCATCGGCAGTAAAATTCGTGATGAGCTGTTCGGCCCCGGACGAGCGCTCGGGGAGTGGTTGCGCCTCGGCGATCGCCGCTTCCGGGTCATCGGCGTGCTGGCCTCTGAAGGCCGTTCCATCGGCGTCGATGTGCAGGACACCATCCTGGTGCCGGTCGCCTCGGCGCAACAATTGTTCAATACCGCTTCGCTGTTTCGCATCCTGATCGAAGCCCGCAGCCGGGCCGCCATTGAACCGGTCAAACAGTTCACTATCGATACCCTGAAGGCGCGCCATCAGGGTAAGCGAGATGTCACCGTCATCACCCAGGATGCGGTGCTGGCCACCTTCGATCGCATCCTCAGCGCACTCACCTATGCCATGGCCGGCATCGCCGCCATCAGCCTGGCCGTAGCCGGCATCCTGATCATGAACGTAATGCTGATCGCCGTCTCCCAGCGCACCGCCGAAATCGGCCTGCTCAAGGCGCTGGGCGCCGCACCCCGGCAAATCATCATCCTGATTCTCTCAGAAGCCATCCTGCTCTCGGCGCTGGGCGCCGCCGCCGGGCTACTGCTGGGTGAGCTGGGCAACTTCGTCATTCGTTACGCATTTCCCAACCTGCCTGCCTATGCCCCGCTCTGGGCGATATTCACAGCGCTGGCCGTGGCGCTGGGCGCCGGGCTGCTGTTCTCCCTGCTACCCGCACGACACGCCGCCCGGCTGGATCCGGTGCTGGCCCTGTCGGGACGCTGAAATCATGCTCAAACGCGACTATTTCAACCTCACCTACCGCTCCCTCGGCGATCATCGCCTGCGCAGTTTTCTCACCGCACTGGGCATCGGTGTCGGCATTGCCGCCGTGGTCCTGCTAACCTCGATCGGCGAGGGCATCCACCGTTTTGTGCTGGCTGAATTTACCCAGTTCGGCACCAACCTGGTGGCCGTCAATCCCGGCCGCGCCACTACCAGCGGCGCCAGCATGGGTGTATTCGGCAGCGAACGGCCCCTGAGCATCGAGGATGCCGTGGCGCTGGAACACCTGCCCTATGCCCGCGCCGTGGTGCCTTTTGTGCAGGGCAACGCCGAAGTGGAAGCCGGCAACCGACGCCGACGTACGACAATTTACGGCGTCGGTCCGGCCATGCCTGAAGCTTTCAGCATGACGGTTAAATCCGGACGCTTCCTGCCCGTCGATGATCCCACCACACCGCGCGCCTTTGCCGTACTCGGCAGCAAACTGCGCCAGGAACTGTTCAGGAATATGAACCCCCTGGGGCAGCGCATTACTATCGGCGGCAGCCGCTATCGTGTAATTGGTGTGATGGAATCCAAGGGCACGGTGCTGGGCTTTGATCTGGATGATACGGTTTACATCCCCGCCGCCCGCGGCATGGCCCTGTTCAACCGCGACAGCCTGTTCGAAATCGATGTGTTATACGATGACAACACGCCGGTGGACAAGGTAGTAGCGGGCATCCGGCGCGTACTCGAAACCCGTCATGGTGCGGATGACGTGACTATCACCACCCAGCAACAGATGCTGGACGTACTCGGCTCGGTACTCAACGTGCTGACCTTCGCCGTCACCGCGATCGGCGGCATCTCCCTGCTGGTGGGTGCGATTGGCATCGTCACCATCATGACCATTGCAGTCAACGAACGCACCCGGGAAATCGGCCTGCTGCGCGCGCTGGGCGCCAGTCGTGGGCAAATACTCGGCCTGTTTCTTGGCGAGGCCACCATTCTCGCCGCGATAGGCGGCTTCAGCGGACTGATCTTCGGCCTGGGCTTAGCCCAGCTGCTGAGCCTGCTGCTGCCCGCCCTGCCCGTCCACACGTCCTGGCTCTATGTGCTGCTGGCGGAAATCAGCGCCGTACTCATCGGCCTGGCCGCCGGCGTCCTGCCCGCCCGCCGCGCCGCCCACCTCGACCCAATCGAGGCTCTGCGCGCCGAGTAATCCCGTGGCCCGTCTTCCGCGTGGGCACAAAAATCGTGCCCACCCTGATATGTATTAACTTGCATCTAATTGTTTCAGAAGGCTTTTTTTCTGGAACAATTAGTGACTAATACCTCAGACATTATGTATTTACTTGCCAACAAAACAATCATATA
>JASBUE010000213.1 GCA_030148045.1 Candidatus Tenderia sp. | reverse complement strand
CGGAGCAGCTGGAAGGCAAATTGACCGTCATGGTCGCCAACCTGGCGCCGCGCAAGATGCGCTTCGGCGTCTCCGAGGGCATGGTGCTGGCGGCCGGCCCCGGCGGCAAGGAGTTGTGGATCCTGGAACCCCATGAAGGGGCGCAACCGGGCATGAAGGTGAAGTAGGCATATTCAGGTGACAACCTGCATATATAAAAAAACTATATCATATATGATTTAAATGTTGTATTTGTAATAAAGCACACCTAATATACACTGGATTAGAATTGCAGCTTTTCCTGCCATCCCGCTGGACAGCGGCGGCAACCCAGTTCGAACCTTTGACGACAAACGGATATGAGCGAATACGCCCTGATACTTGTCAGCACCGTGCTGGTAAACAACTTTGTCCTGGTCAAGTTTCTTGGCCTGTGTCCGTTCATGGGCGTGTCGAAAAAGCTGGAGACCGCCACCGGCATGGCCCTGGCCACCACCTTCGTGTTGACCCTCTCCTCGGTCTGCAGCTACCTGGCCAATCAATACCTGCTCGCGCCCCTGGGGCTGGAGTACCTGCGCACCATCACCTTCATCCTGGTGATCGCGGTGGTGGTGCAGTTCACCTAGATGGTGGTGCACAAGACCAGCCCGCTGCTCTACAAGGTGCTGGGCATCTTCCTGCCCCTGATCACCACCAACTGCGCCGTGCTCGGCGTGGCCCTGCTCAACGTCCAGAAGGATCACGGCTTTATCGAATCCGCGGTCTACGGCTTCGGCGCCGCCGCGGGGTTCTCCTTGGTATTGATCCTGTTCGCCGCCATGCGTGAGCGCATCACCGTCGCCGACGTGCCGGTGGCCTTTCGCGGCCCGGCCATCGCCCTGGTGACCGCCGGCCTCATGTCCCTGGCCTTCATGGGTTTCTCGGGATTGGTAAAGGCGTAAACCATGTTGTCCGCAGTACTCGCACTCACCGCACTCGCGATCGTCTTCGGCCTGCTGCTCGGCTTTGCCGCCGTGCGCTTCAAGGTCGAGGGCGACCCGCTGGTCGACCAGATCGACGCCATCCTGCCGCAGACCCAGTGCGGCCAGTGCGGCTATCCCGGCTGCCGCCCCTACGCCACCGCCATCGCCGCCGGCGAGGCCGACATCAACCGCTGCCCGCCCGGCGGCGAGACCACCATCGTGGCCCTGGCCGACCTGCTGGGGCGCGAACCCATCCCCCTGTCCGAAGAGGTGGGCGAGGAAAAAGAGAAGATGGTGGCGGTGATCGACGAAGACATATGCATCGGCTGCACGCTCTGCATCCAGGCCTGCCCGGTGGATGCCATTCTCGGCGCCGCCAAGCAGATGCATACCGTCATCGAACCGGAGTGCACCGGCTGCGAGCTGTGCGTCGAACCCTGCCCGGTGGATGCCATCGACATGGTGCCGGTGAAGGCGGACATCTTCCACTGGAAATGGCCCTATCCCGAAGAACCGGCGCAGGAGGCCAAATCATGATGCGCCGCCTGTTTCGCTTCAAGGGCGGCGTCCATCCACCGCAGCACAAGGAGATGTCCACCCGCCGGCCGATCCGTCCCGCGCAACTGCCCAAACAGCTGGTACTGCCACTGCACCAGCACATCGGCGAGTCCTCCGAACCCATCGTCCAGGTCGGCGACCATGTCCTCAAGGGACAGCAGATCGCCCGTGCCCGGGGCTATGTCAGCGCCTCGCTGCACGCCCCCAGTTCGGGCACCGTGGTCGCCATCTAGGACCGTCCCATCCCGCACCCCTCCGGTCTTAGCGGCGAGTGTGTGATCATCGACACCGACGGCGAAGAGCGCTGGACCGA
>JASBUE010000210.1 GCA_030148045.1 Candidatus Tenderia sp. | reverse complement strand
TTTCCCAGACCACCACCAGGTCGGGCTGCAGCGCCAGCAGCCGCTCCAGGTCGAGCTGCAGGGTGGAACCCAGGCGGGGGATGGTGTTGGCCGCGGTAGGGTAATCGCTGTACTGATCCACACACACCACCCGCGCGCCGGCGCCGGCGGCGAACAGCAGCTCGGTGACATGCGGGGCCAGACTGACGATACGCCGCGCCGGTTGTGCCAGCGTCACACTTCGGCCGCTGTCGTCGGTGACCGTCACCACCTCCGCCCGGGCCGGGACGGCAACAGACCCCAGCAGCACGCAGTACCACAAGGAAAAGACCAATACTCTCAAGCCAACCTCCGAGGATTCATTGTGAAGACCGGGCGGGATCATTATGATCCATACTTCCAGTCGACGTCAGGGGACCAAGCACCGTGCGGCATAAAACCATCCCGGCCACCATCCTTCTCTGCCTCACCTTCCTGCCGCAGGCGCGCGCCGATGAAGCGGCGCGCGCGTTGTTGCAGCAGTGTCTGCCGGCGCCGGCCCAGACCAGCCAGCAGGCCCGGGTCGAGATCGAGGTGACACACAAGCACAAACCCGCCGAATCCTATCATTACCTGCGCCTGGAAAGCCCGGCATGGATCTTCATCACCCCGGACAACCGGCAGGGCCCGGCGCTGCTGCTGGATAAACAGCGGCAGCGGGCCTGGCACTACGGCACCGAAACGGCGCAATTTTCGGCCGCGACCGAGACCAACACACCCCTGTGGCTGCTGAGCGAGACCCTGTTGCAGGCGCGCCAACTAGCCGGCTTTGACCTGAGCCTGAGCAGCCACAACAGCTTTGGCGGCCTGGATTACTACACCGTCAAAGCCAGCCGGGCGGAGGAGCGCTACGCCAAACGCAGTCTCTCCTTCAAGCGATCCGCCACGGGGGAGTGCAGCCTGATTCGAGCGGCCTATTTCGTCGACGGTGACAAACTCAGCAAGAAGCTCTTTTTTCAATGGCGCATGGTGGATAACACCAAAATGCTCAAGGCCCTGCATGTCGAGGATGTAAAAACCCTGGAGGCGGTGCGCTACCACATCGAAGCGGTGGAGGTCGTGGACCATATCGACGCGCAACGCTTTCCGGCACCGCCTGAAGATGAGTTTTAACCACGGAGAACTACAAAACCAATCTCACACCCTAACGTCTTTTTTACCCCTATGTTGCCGGTGGTTTCATTTATTGATAACGAGAGAATTACCTACAGACGTCCGGCATGGAATAACAGGTGGGCGGCTGCCTCGTCCCCCACCCCGTCGACGCGGATACGGGTGATAGCGGCATTGGGCACCTGGATACGGAACATGCGCTCCGGTCGCGCCGCCAGCGTCTGGACGACCACCATGCGGATCACACCGGCGTGGGCCACCAGCAACACATGACGGCCGGCGTGCACCCGCAACAGGTCTCGCCAGGCGGCGGCGACGCGCCGTTCGAATTCGGCCAGGGGCTCCGCCCCGGGCGGGCGGCAGGCGACCGGATCGGCGTAGAAACGCCGCAGGGCCTGTGCATCCCCGGCGCTGATCTCGGCCTTGGTGCGCCCTTCCCAGGCGCCGAAACCGATCTCCTTGAAACGTTCATCCAGTCTCAGCGGCAGCCGGTGGCGATGCGCCACCTCGTCGGCAAAGGCGGCGCAGCGGCGCAGGGGTGAACTGACGACGGCCTGCCACGGCGCGTCATCCGCCACCGCCGCGCGCATCTGCGCCCAGCCCTTGTCGCTCAGCGGATCGTCAATCTGGCCGCGATATTTGCTGCCGCCAACGGGCTCGCCATGGCGGATCAGGTCGATGGTGGTGACAGCACCAGCCATCTCATTTTTGTCCTTCGACTTCACGGGCCTGCATGGGTGCCGCCGGTCCCTGCTGCTTTTTGACGGCCTTGCGCAGCAGATGGGGAACAAGCAGATGCAGCGGCATACGCAGGTAGTGAGAGCGCACGTACAGCAACCAGCGCGCCAGCGGCGTCAGGGCGTCGTCACAGCTGGCATGATCCGGCATCAGGGCGCGGCTGAACAGGGCGTCCATCAAACGTGACTGTAATTGCGCCGGCTTGCCCAGGGCCGCCGCTCCCTTCATGGCCACATCGGGCACGGGGGTGCGCAGAATCCCGTGGCTATAACGCAGGCCGTAATGGAGCGGCCGGCCCAATTCCAGCTCGGCGGCGCGTTCCACCAGTTCATCCCAGAAGCCCTCAGCGGCGCCGAAATGGCGCAGCAGGGCGTCCAGGTCCACCAGATCGCGCAGGCCGTTCTCCAGCTCGCCATCATGAAACAGGTGGGTGGCGCTGTGCAGCACCATGTCCACATCGGCAAGCCTGTAGAGCCGTTGATACCCCGGCAGGGGCTGAATCCGCGCCAGCAGCTTGCGCGGGTCGGGATGCAAACGCGCGGTCTCGGGGAGAATGGTGTGGTGCAAGTCCACCACCGTACCGCGGCGGCCATGCTTCATGGGTGGCAACTCGTGCATCCAGGTACGGTAATAGCGTTGGTCATATGCGTCATGATGGGTGGTCATCCAGCCATGACGCACCATGTAACGTTCGGCCTCCTCCAGCCGGGGTTTGGGTACCAGGATATCGATATCGGCAAAGATCCGTCCCCCGGCGGGTGGCAGCTGCGCCGCCACATAGGCGGCCCCTTTCAATACCACCACCGGGGCATCGAGCGGCCGCAGGGCCGCGTCGATGCGGCTCAGTTCATAGCGCACCACCCTGGCCTGCTTGTCCGCCACCCGCCGGGCCGAGGAGAGATGCAGCGCCACGCCGGGGGGCAGGCGGTCGAGACAAGCGGCCTGCGCCATGAGCCAATTCAGGCGCGGCAACAGGGCGCCATGCCGAGCCTGGCGGATCAGCAGATCCCAGTCACGCAGGCCCACTTCCGCGCCCTTATCGGGATGCCGGATGATGTCGGTGAGCCGTTGCGCGGAATGCTTCATTGCCCCGCCGCCAGCGCATCGAAGATTCGGATCGCGTCATCCAAACGACTGTAGCTGAAATCGTAACAGGCGCTACGCTCCAGCAATTCAGTCACCGCCTGAAAACCCTCTTCGGCAAGCAGACTGAAATTGAAGGCGTTCTGCGCCAGGTCCATGCAGGTTTGAGCCTTGGAACGGGATTCCAGATCGGCCTCGGCACCCGCCACGTAACGGGGCATGATGATCCAGGCGGGTGGCGCCTCCTCGGCGGCGCGCGCGATACTCTCGGCGGGCGCCTTCATGTGGCAAACGGTGCCCTTGTTGGTGTCACTGACCCGCTGCCCGAACACGGCGTCGGGGGCATAGGCCCGGATCAGGTCGATGGCATCGTTCTTGAGATTGACGGGGCGCGGCAACGGCACCAGTTCTCGCGTCTGCAGGGAGAACATGGCCAGCTCATCAGAAAACAGCCGCCAACCGCGATTCACCAGGGCGGCGCAGAGCGTGCTCTTGCCGGCGCCGGGCGGCTCCGGCAGGATGGCCGCCCTGCCCCCCTTTTCCACCACCGCGGCATGGATGATCAGATAGTCGTGGGCGTGGTTGGCGACACACCAGTTCAACCCCCACTCGAACATGGGAAAGGCCTGTACCAGCGGTAGCGGTTTGAAGGGGACATGGCCGTCGAAGGAGAACTGCACCTGGGGACGGAACCAGCGGCGCAGGCCCGCGACCGCATCGATCTTCAGGTGGAAATCGGCAAACTCCTGTTGTTCGCAGGCGGGATATTCATGGTAGAGCCGCGCCAGCCCCTCGGCCACCGAGGCAAGGCCGGAGCGCAGATGGACACAAAACGGCCCGGTCCGAATATAGATGCCGGTGGCTTCCAGCTGGGCTGCTAAATCGTTCACTGTGGTGCTGAAGGGATCTCTAACCGCGCTCCACCAGGCCCAGACCCGACAGCTGTCCCAGTGATTGTTTGACAAACAGGCTCAGCTGCGCATCGGGTGCCAGCCCCAGGGCCCGGGAGACCCCGTTCACTATGGCGCCCTCGTCATTGGGCCGTTGTGCCAGGTGTTGGAGCAGGGCGGCCGTCACCCCGTCGAAGCGATGCAGGTCGCCGGAAAAACGCTCGTAGGCCACGCATTCCGAATCCCATTCGCGCCAGACGAAGTCCACCCCCGCCGACAGGCGCCATTGCTTGCCCTCAGGCATCGCTATGGAGATTCGGGGATGTTTGCAACTTCCGGGGAGGGTGGCGCTGACAGCGAAGACTAGCCATTTTTGGGGTGGGGGCTTTCGTCATCCCAGCGATGATTCAGGGCACTGAAAAAATCGGCCAGATCGGCGACCGAACCCGACCAGGTATCCCAGGTGTTGATGACCCAGTCCGCGTCATAACCGAAATAGGTCTGGCCGTAAAACTGCGCATTGAGTAGCGAACCGACCGCCTTGAAGCCGACGTTGTGATCGTCACTGATACCCAGCCCCCCCTTGTTGACGGGTTCGGAGCTGTTCATCACCTCGATGAAGCTGGCCTCGCCATAGTCGTAGATTGAGGTGCCGAAATAATCATGGAAACGCGTTTCGGGTGTAAAAGGCGCGGGCCAATAATGATCGGGATAGCTGCCATCACTGGCCTGGTGACCAAGCACAGATTTGCTACGCCAGATCCCTTCGCTCTTGCTGAAACATTGATCCACGTTCGGATCGATGTTGGACAGATTGCCCGACATCATGCCGGAAACGGTGCACTGGTAGGCTCCCAGCACCGGCCTGCTGTTGAGTGTCATGATCAGGGGGACGCCCAGCAGACCGGCCTTGGCGAATTTGCGCCGCGACAGACCGGCGGCCTTGGGCTTTTCCACAGGCTCCATTTCATGGGTATCCGACACATTCCGACCCTGCTGCATGTCGTCACTCATAATCCAAGCACTCCCGATATACCGGCAACCCCCGGCAACAAGTTAAAATATTGGTGAAATATACCATATTCGCATACACCCACGGCATCGCACTCCTGAATACCGCAAAGATTTTGCAAGAAACATACCCACAGTAGATATACGTCTGATTTGGTGAAATTTTCGCCTAATCCCAGCCCCCCCTGCAGACGTCTTTGGGGCGGCGCCAGAAAGAATTGTAAAATTATCCGACACTCACACCTGCCGGGCATGCACAGCGGGTTCATTGAAGGTAAGATTAACGGCCTTGGTATTAATCTTCGCAAAGCAGGGCAGAGCGACGCAATGGGACACCGCCTTTCCAAAATCTACACCCGCACCGGTGACAGCGGTATGACGGGACTGGGCGACGGGCAACGGTTAGAGAAGGACGCGCCGCGCATCGAGGCCATGGGCGCCATCGACGAACTCAACAGCCACCTGGGCGCCACCCTGGCCCAACCCTTGCCTGAGACCGTCCGCCACTGCCTGACCCAAGTTCAGCACCGGCTGTTCGATCTCGGCGGCGAACTCTCCATTCCCGGACACACCCTGATCAGCGCCGCGCATACCCTCCAGTTGGAACACTGGCTCGACGATTTCAACGCCGAACTGCCGCCGCTCAAGGAGTTCATCCTCCCCGGCGGCAACGCCGCCGCGGCCGCCTGCCATATCGCCCGGGCGGTATGCCGGCGCGCCGAACGCCGCCTCACCACCCTGCAACGGCACGAGCCTGTCAACGACCATGCGCTATCTTACCTCAACCGCCTTTCCGATCTGTTGTTCGTGCTCGCCCGCCTGCTGGCGCGCCAGAACGGCGGCCACGAGGTGTTGTGGCAACCCGCCAACGCCGGCTCCTGATGACAGCGGGACGGCCCCGGTAATGCCCTGCTTTCCGCCCATGCGCCCGACGCGGCTGCGTCTCTTTCCTTTGAGGCAGAACCGCACTGCCCAGCCGGCTGTCTAACAAAGTGCTACAATGTATAACGCCCAATCCGGATTTCGTAAACACAGGTTCATGACCAGACTGACGCGGTGTCGTATTTCACGGACAATCGCCAGACTCGGGCCGGCGCTGGCGGCAGTCCTGGCCAGCGTCGCCCTGCCCGCCGCCGAGATCTATAGCGTCACCGATCTCGGTGCCGGCTTTCGCCCCCTGGGACTCAACGAAAGCGGTGTCATCACCGGCATCGATACCAGCAGCGGTGCGCCGAGGGCGGCGCTCTACCGCGACGGCAGCCTGATCCAGCTGCGGGACCAGAGCTACGCCCTCAGCGCCAATGAAAACAACCTGGCGGTGGGCTATGAAGACAATACCCCCGACAACCGCGCCCTGCTCTGGAACGACGCCCAGCTCTCCAATGAACTGAGTCCGTTCGGCAACCTGCTGGAGGCGCGCGACATCAGCAGTTTCGACGAGCTCGTCGGCAGCCAGCGGCTCGCCGACGGCTTTGTGCGCGCCTTCAGCTACGACATCTACAGCGGCACCCTCACAACACTCGCCACCCTGGGCGGCGGCAACGCCCGCGCCAACAGCATCAATGACCGCGGCCAGATCACCTGCACCGCCGAGGACTCCGATAACAACACTCTCGCCTTTCGTTACGACACTCGGGAACTGATCAAGCTCAACACCTTCGACGGTTACCGCCACAGCGAAGGCCTGGACATCAACGAAAAAAACGGCGTGGTCGGCATGGCCTATAATCGCACCGCCCTGTTCAGCGGCCGGCGCGCCTTGTATACGCCGGCGAATGGAGCCACCTTCAATCTCGGCACCCTCAATCACGACGTCGACAGCATCGCCCGGGGAATCAATAACAATGGCTCTATCGTCGGCCAGTCGGTGCGTTTCAACGGCGATGAACGCGCCTTTATCTTCGACACCTCGGTCAGTGATACACTGCTGATCGTCACCGATCCGCAGGTGCCCACCACCGTCTATACCGGCAGCAGCAACGGCAACGGCGTCGCCAGAAGCCCCAACCGCGGCGAGGACTGGTTCACCATCAACCTCGGCCTGGTCAACGGCACCATCAACGGCCTCACCATCGACCCGTCCAACAACGCCCGCCTTTACGCCGCCACCAACGGCGGCATTTATTTCAGCAACAACAGCGGCGCCAGCTGGGCCAGCTTTCACGACGATCTCAGAAATTTCACCACTTATGCCTTTCACATCGACGCCAGTGACAACACCCGGATGTATGTGGGCTCCAACCGCGGTATCTTTTACAGCCGCGACAGCGGTGCCACCTGGACGCTGGCGCAAGAGACATCAAACTTCGGCTCCTTCGAATTTGTCAGCGATCCGGACCCGGACAACCCGCAGGTGTATGCCGCCACCTCCACTGGTCTTTACCGCTCCCTCGACGGCGGCGAGATCTGGAGCCAGCTGAACGGCCAGGGCGATACCCGTCTCTTCAACACCTTTCTCACCATGGTGGTGCTGGACAAGAACGAGCCCGATGCCCTCTACGTTGCGACCCGCAACGGCGGCGTTTTCAAGGCCACGAGGATCACCCAGGCCATCGAGTTCGACACGGCCAACGAGGGCCTGCGAACCCTCACCATCAACGACCTGATCATCGATACCGACACCAATCCCAGCACGCTCTACGCCGCCACCAACGACGGCTTTTACCGCCGCACCACCGCCCAGGACAGCCAGTGGGAACGCCTGCGCCAGGGAGGCACCTTTTCCATCGCCCTGGCCAGAGAAGGGGGGCGCAAGACACTGTACACCACCACCACCGGCAACATCTTTCGCTCCGACGACGACAGCCTCGAACTCGGCACCAGCTGGACCTCCGTTATCCCCGGCATCCGTGCCAGCGATGTTTATACCCTCCGCGTGATCAAGAACATCAACCCGGCGCAAAGCAGTCTCTTTGCCGGCACCACCAACGGCATCTACTCGACCGGCATCAACGACGCCGTCTGGTCCAGAGCCGGTAGCGGCGCCTCAGGCTTCAAGATCACCACCATCGCCGCCGACGAGGTGAACTATGATCCACCGCGTATGTGGGCGGGGTCGACCGACCAGGGCATCTATATCTCCGCGGACGGCAGCCAAAACTGGCTCGGGAGCAATAGCGGCCTGGACAGCTACAACATCCAGGACCTGCTGGTGGATACCAGCACCTCCCCACCCACCGTCTATGCCGCCACCCTGGGCGGTGTCTATGTCAGCCGGGACGCCGGCGGCAACTGGGCGGCGCTGAACAACGGCCTGGCCAGTTTGTCGGTCTACAGTCTGGCGCTGGACGTCGCCGCCACACCAAAAACACTCTACGCCGGCACGGCCGACGGCGTGTTCCGCAGCAACGACGAGGGACGCAACTGGGTACCGGTCAACATCGGTTTGACGCAGACCGATATCGTCGACCTCTATATCGCCCCCAACGACCCCGCCCTCATCCTGGCAGCCAGCGCCTCGGCAGGACTGTTTCGCAGCCTCGACCGGGGCCTGAGCTGGGAGCCGCTCAACACCGGCAGCACGGCCAGCGGCGATGATATTTTTGACATCGAACCCCACCCCACCATCTCGGGCACCTTTTTGGTTGCGGCCAAGAACGGCGTCCACCAGATCAGCGATGCCTTTTGCATCAGTGGCCCCGACTGTTGGACCTGGACCCCGCTCAACAACGGCATCGAGGGGGTGATCGCCTATGCGGTGGCCTACAACCCGGACGACGCTGCCCAGCTGTTTGCAGGCACCGACACCGACGGCGTCTACAAATCCAGCGATGGCGGCGCCACCTGGGCGCTGATGAGCGACGGCCTGGAATCGCTCACCAGCAGGATGGTGGCACTGGACACCCAGATCGAGAAACCGGAGTGGCGATTGCAGGACGCCACCGCCATCGACAACATGGGCCGCATTGTGGGTACGGGGCTGCTCAACGGTGCTCAGCACGGCTATCTGCTCACCCCGGTGTTGGGCACCGCCAGCGCCGATGTGGCGGTGACCATGTCCAGCAGCCCGGATACCTTGAAGCCGAATGTCCCCATGAGCTTCGAGATCACCGTCACCAACCACGGGCCCGATGCGGCTAACGAAGTCTTGTTCACCAACTGGCTGCCGCCCAATGTGCTTTACCGCTCTTCGGCCTCCAGCCAGGGCATATGCAACACCTCGCAAACCGACCCACCACTGATCCGCTGCAACTTCGGTGTCATCGACGTAGGCGACAGCGTCAATGTCTCCATCTCGCTGGAGCCACAACAGGCCGAACTGCAGATCCGCAATATCGCCCGCGCCAAGGCCAACGAGCACGATCCCGATTTCAGCAACAACACCGCCGGCGACGACCGGACCATCACCATCGACCGCTGCTTCATCGCTACCGCCGCCTACGGCTCGTTTCTGCATCCGCATGTCACCGAGCTGCGCGCCTTTCGCGACCGCTATCTGCTCAGTAACACCGCCGGACGCCGGTTAGTGGCCTTCTACTACAAACATTCCCCCCCCATCGCCGCATGGATCGGCGAAGACGAAACGCTGAGATGGCTGACACGCCTGACGCTGGCCCCCCTCGTCTACGCGGTCATCTATCCCGGCTGGTTTTTGGGCGGCCTGCTGCTGGTGGGGTATGGCTATCGACGCCGCCGCCGTGCCAGGCGCATGGCGTCGCAGTCAGGCCGGACGGAGAGTCAATCGGCGTAATCGACCGGCCACAGCCTGGCCGCGCCGCGCACACCGCTGGAGTCACCGTGCTTGGCCGGCAGCAGATGGGTGGCCACGGTATCGGAGAAGACCCACTGTCCCCACAGCTTGGGCACGCGGTGATAGAGGCTGCAGATATTGGACACCCCGCCGCCCACGACAATCACCTCCGGATCAAGAATATTGATCACCCCCGCCAGCGCCCGGGCCAGGCGGTCTTCGTAACGGGCCATGGTCTGTTCGGCCAGGTGGTCACCCTTTTGACAACGCAGGGCGATCTCGTTGGTGCTGAGGCGCTGACGCGTCAGATCATAGTGGTCGCGGCTCAGACCGGCGCCGCTGAGATAGGTCTCGATACAACCGCGCCTGCCGCAATAACAGGGCGGACCGCGGCGTTCGTCCCAACGCGGCCAGGGGATAGGATTATGACCCCACTCGCCGGCGATGGCGTTGGGCCCTTTCAGCACCCGGCCGTTGACAACGATACCGCCGACGGTGCCGGTGCCGATGATCACGCCGAATACCGTGTCCGCCCCATCGGCGGCGCCGTCGACAGCCTCCGACAAGGTGAAGCAATCGGCATCATTGGCCAGCCGCACCGGCCGCTCCAGCGCGGCAACCAGGTCCTGTTCCAACGGCTTGCCGTTGAGCCAGGTCGAATTGGCGTTCTTGATTCGGCCGTTGGCGGGCGAGATCGCCCCCGGCGTGCCGATACCGACCGTCCCCTTACGGCAGGTACGCTGTTCCGCCTCCTCAACCAGCGAGGCGATCAAGGCGATGCTCCC
>JASBUE010000192.1 GCA_030148045.1 Candidatus Tenderia sp. | reverse complement strand
AACAAGATCATCGCCCGCAGTACCGTCAAGGCCCTGCGCAAGAACGTCACCGCCAAGTGTTACGGTGGCGATGTGAGCCGCAAGCGCAAGCTGCTGGAAAAACAAAAAGAGGGTAAAAAACGCATGAAGTCGGTAGGTAAGGTGGATATTCCCCAGGAGGCGTTTCTGGCGGTGCTGGACGTGGGCAAAAAATAAATGAATTTTGACTTTGCAACCGTAATGGTGGTGGCGGTGTTAATCACCGGCGCGCTATGGGCCCTGGATGTTTGGCTGTGGAAACCCAAGCGTTTGCAGGCGGCCGAACGCCTGAAGCAGCAGGATGTGGAAGAGAAGGTGATCAACAACACCATCAAAGAACCGGTGCTGGTGGAATACGCCCGTTCCTTTTTTCCGGTGATCCTGGCGGTGCTGGTGCTACGCTCGTTTCTGGTGGAGCCGTTTCGCATTCCTTCCTGTTCCATGATGCCGACCCTGCTGTCCGGCGATTTTATTCTGGTGAACAAATTCGCTTATGGTATCCGTCTGCCGGTAGTCAACACCAAGATCATCGAATTGGATGAGCCGTCGCGCGGCGACGTGGTGGTGTTTCGTTATCCCGAGGATCCCTCGGTGGACTACATCAAGCGCGTAGTCGGTCTGCCCGGCGATACTATCAGCTATTTCGGCAAACAGGTCTATGTCAACGGCGAGCTGGCCGGGCAGACCAGCCTGGGACCGTATATCGCCACCGGCGAGGGCGGCTATATGACCGGCGCCGATCGGCGTCTGGAACAGCTCGACGAGGTGGAACACGAGATTCTGGTGATGAAGGGGCGTCCCTCGAAGGAAGGCGAATATATCGTTCCCGAAGGCCATTATTTTGTCATGGGCGATAACCGTGATAATAGTAACGACAGCCGGGTGTGGGGTTTTGTGCCGGATGAGAATCTGGTCGGCAGGGCCTTCATGATCTGGATGAATTGGGACGGTGTCCAGGACCGGGTGTCCTGGGAGCGCATCGGCACCATAATCGAGTAACCGTAGCTCGGGATAACACTATGCTGAAAACCCCACAATCACAACGAGGCATGACCGCGATCGGCATGGCGATGATATTGGCGCTGTGCGGTTTCGTACTGGTCATCGCCGTCAAGCTGTTTCCTGCTTATATGGAAAATTTCAAGGTTAATTCCGCGCTGCGGGGCCTGGTCAGCGACAGCCGCGTCGAGGGTGCCAGCGACGCCCAGCTCAAGGAGCTGATCCTGAAAAAACTCCAGGTCGACGATGTGGATGACGTGAAGTCCCAACATATCAAGATCGTCAGCGAAGGCGCCAAGCGCAAGGTCTTCATCGAATACGAAAAACGCGTCCCCATGATGGGCAACGTGGATGCCGTGGTGGTCTTCGGTGATAACGCCGTCGAAATAGGACGCTGATTGTTGGCTCAGCTGGACAGGCTCTGCAAGGCGCTCGGCTATCAATTCAAGGACCCATCGCTGCTCGAGCTGGCACTGACCAATCGCAGCGTCAGCAATCAAAACAACGAGCGGCTGGAGTTTCTCGGCGATGCGGTATTGGGCTGCGTCATCGCCGATGAGCTGTTTCAACGCTTCCCTCAGGCCAGTGAAGGAGAGCTGACACGCCTGCGTGCCACCCTGGTCAAAGGCGACACCCTGGCCAAGATCGGACGTGAGCTGGGGCTGGGGGATTATCTTCGTCTCGGCTCCGGCGAGCTGAAAAGCGGCGGCTACCGGCGCGGTTCCATTCTCGCCTGCGCGGTGGAGGCCATCATCGGCGCAATCTGGAACGATGCCGGTTTTGAGGCGGCGCGGGCCCTGGTGGTGCGTCTCTACCGGTCGCGCCTGGAAGACGCCTCGCCGGAGGCGGCCCACAAGGATCCCAAGACCCGCTTGCAGGAACTGCTGCAGGCACGCAAAGGGCCGCTGCCCGTCTATGAGCTGCTGTCGGTGGAAGGCGAGGCCCATACCCAGACCTTCCATGTCGGCTGCCGGGTGGAAGGTCTGTCAGGCATGGCCGAAGGCCGTGGCGGCAGCCGACGCAAGGCCGAGCAGGAGGCGGCGCGCCAGGCCTATGAGATGCTTGCCCGTCAATAATCGAACCGATATTTTTTATGCAGGATGAAACCATGAATTTCCGTTGCGGCTACGCCGCCATCGTCGGCCGTCCCAATGTCGGCAAGTCGACCCTGATGAACCGCCTCCTGGGGCAGAAGATCAGCATCACCTCGCGCAAGCCGCAAACCACCCGCCACCGCATCCTGGGTATCAAGAGTAGCGAAACCAGTCAGGCCATCTATGTCGATACGCCGGGTCTGCACAAGGCCGGCAACAAAGCTCTGAACCGTTATCTCAATCAGTCCGCCGCCGCCGCCTTGAAGGATGTGGATGCAGTGTTGTTCGTGGTGGCGGGCACCAAATGGACCGAGGAGGACGACAACGTCCTGAAACGGCTTAAACAGACCGAGACGCCGGTGATCCTGGTGGTGAACCAGGTCGATCGGCTGCAAAAAGAAGAACTCTTGCCCCATTTGCAAAAGCTGTCCGCCTTGATGGCGTTTCATAGCATTGTGCCGCTGTCGGCCAAAACGGGTGAAAACGTCGATCAACTGGAACAGGAGGTGGAAAAACTTCTGCCCCTTTCGCCGCCTTACTTTCCCGACGACCAGATCACCGATCGCAGCATGCGTTTCATCGCCGCCGAGATCGTGCGCGAGAAGTTGACGCGCCAGCTGGGCCAGGAGCTGCCCTACGAGTTGACGGTGGAGATTGAGGCCTATGAGACGGAAAAGGATTTGACTACTATTCATGCCTTGATCTGGGTGGCGCGGCCGGGGCAAAAGGCCATCGTCATCGGCAAGGGCGGTAAGGTGCTGAAAAAGGTTGGCGAGCAGGCACGTCGCGATCTGGAAAATCTGCTGGAACAAAAGGTGTTGCTCAAACTGTGGGTCAAGATCAAGGAAGGTTGGTCCGCCGATGAACGTGCCCTGCGCAGTCTGGGCTATACTGACGACTGATCTTCAGCGCGCGGATCAGCCATGGCGCAGTCCCATCATAAAATTCTCCTGGAGCCGGCCTATGTCCTGCACCAGCGGCCCTATCGCGATACCAGTCTGCTGCTGGAAGTGTTTTCCCCGAACCATGGCCGGCTCGGCTTGGTGGCCCGCGGTATCAGGGGTAAGGGCGGTCAGCGCCGTGCCCTGTTGCAGTCCTTTGTGCCTCTGACACTCTCTTGGTCCGGCCGCGGCGAGCTGGCCACGCTCACTGACGTGGAAGCCGCCGGCGCGGCGCATGCCCTCGCCGGCCAGGTGTTGCTGAGCGGTTTTTACCTCAACGAACTGGTGCTGCACCTGCTGCAGCGGCATGACCCTCATCCTGAATTGTTCGAATATTACCGATATACTCTCGAACAGTTGAGCGGGATCAGGGAGTCGCATCACGGCGCCAGGCGCCTGCAGGTCAGTCTAAGACTATTTGAAAAACAGCTGCTGCAGGAGATCGGCTATGGCTTGGTGTTGGAATATGAAGTGGAGCGGGGCGAGGCCATCGAGCCAGAAGGTGTCTATCGCTTTGTGCTGGGGCAGGGGCCGGTGGCGGCGCAGGCGGGGGCTGAGCCTGCGCCGCCGTTGTTCAAGGGCAGCTCCCTACTGGCGCTGGCGGCCCAGCATCTGGACGAGGCCCAGGCCCTCAAGGACGCCAAGCGCCTTACCCGTCTGGTGCTGGATTACTATCTGGCGGGGCGCAAGCTGCACAGCCGGCGGTTATTGCTGGACCTGCAGCGGGGCGCCGAGGAGGCCGCGCTCAGCAAAACCTGAAATCTAAATACGGAGTCAATGATGTTATTGGGTGTAAATATCGACCATGTCGCCACCCTGCGCCAGGCGCGCGGAACCCGTTATCCCGATCCGGTGCAGGCCGCCATCGAGGCCGAGCAGGCCGGGGCCGATGCCATTACCCTGCATCTGCGTGAGGACCGGCGCCACATCCAGGAACGCGACGTGGAGATGCTCAAAAATATATTACTCACGCGCATGAACCTGGAGATGGCGGTCACCGACGAAATGCTGGCCATCGCCGAGCGCATCCGCCCGCAGGAGTGCTGCCTGGTGCCTGAACGGCGCGAGGAGCTGACCACCGAGGGTGGCCTGGATGTGGCCGGCCAAAAGGCCCGCATGCGCGCGGCCTGCCGGCGGCTGGCCGCGGCCGGGGTGCGGGTCTCCCTCTTCATCGACGCCGATTCGGCCCAGATCGAAGCCGCCGCCGAAGTGGGTGCGCCGGTGATCGAGATTCATACTGGCCATTTCGCCGATGCCGAAACGCCGCAGGCGCGCCAGGCCGAGTTCGAGCGCATCGCCGCCGCGGCCAAGCATGGTGATGCCCTCGGTCTGCACGTCAATGCCGGCCACGGTCTCAATTACCAGAACGTGGGGCAGGTCGCCGCCATTCCCCAGTTGCGCGAGCTGAATATCGGTAATGCCATCGTCGCACGGGCGGTATTCACCGGCCTGCAGGCGGCGGTGCGCGAGATGAAGCGTCTGATGCTGGCAGCGAGAGAGACGTGATCCACGGCATCGGCACCGATATCGTCGCCATCGGCCGCATCCAGGCCGGGCTGGTGCGCTACGGGGAAAAATTCGCCCGCCGCATCCTGGCGCAACAGGAGCTGGAGCCATTCCGGCGCAGCGCCCTGCCGGCCCATTTTTTGGCCAAGCGCTTCGCCGCCAAGGAGGCCGCGGTCAAGGCCATGGGTACCGGTTTCCGTGACGGTATCACCCTGGGGCAGATCGCGGTCAGCAACGATCTCCACGGCAGGCCCGGCTTGATCTTCAGCGGCCGGGCGCAACAGGTGTGCCATGAACTCGGCATTGGTGAGGCTCATTTGAGCCTGTCGGACGAAAAGGAGTATGCCGTCGCCTTCGTCACCCTGCTGCGTGAGCCGGAGTGTTCGCTTTGCCCAGCGCCGCCGCAATAAATTATTTGTCATCGCCCCTTGAAAAAAGCGAATTACATTAGTACTATACTGCGCAGCTGCTGCGGGGTGGAGCAGTCTGGCAGCTCGTCGGGCTCATAACCCGAAGGTCGTAGGTTCAAATCCTACCCCCGCTACCAAATTGTGTGTTGCAGGAAGCCCCGGATTCGGGGCTTTTTGTTAGCTGCAGCACGAAGGGTTCGGTGTGATTACGCCTGAATCATTATTGCGTCGTTAGAAGAAGTGGGCCGTAGGCCCATTTTTTGTTTCAACAAGGTGAAAAGATGGTCCGGCAAGCGTCGGTAAAGGTAGTGCAACTGCTTGAGCCCTTGGTCGAGGGGCTGGGCTATGAATTCGTCGGTGCGGAATATCTGCCCCAGGGCAAACACTCGCTGCTGCGCATCTATATCGATAAGCCGGAAACAGGCATCGGCGTGGATGACTGCGAGCGGGTCAGTCGTCAGGTGAGCAGCATGCTGGATGTGGAGGACCCGATTCCCGGGCATTACACCCTTGAGGTTTCATCCCCCGGCATGGACCGGCCGCTGTTTACGCCGCAACAGTTCGAGCGTTTTGTCGGCCAGGAGGTCAAACTGCTGCTGTCCAGACCGGTCAACGGCCGGCGCAAGATGACGGTGGCGCTGAAGGGCGTCAACGACAATGTTCTGTCCGTGGCTCTCGAAGGCGATGAAATTGAAATCGATTTCGACAATATTGAAAAGGCACATCTGGTGCCGGTATTTGACTGACATGCCCCGCGGGGCGAGCTGTTATAGGCAGTGCTGCAATAGAGGCTGAACGATGAACAAAGAGATATTGTTGGTTGTGGATGCGGTGTCCAACGAAAAGGGTGTAGCCAAAGACATTATTTTCGGCGCGATCGAAGCCGCGCTGGCGATGGCGACCAAGAAACGCCAGGGCGGCGAGATCGACGTGCGCGTCGCAATCGATCGCGAGACCGGCGATTACAGTGCCTTTCGCCGCTGGCAGGTGATCGACAACGAAGAAGAGTTTGAGCATCCCGAGAGCCAGATCATGCTGGCAGAGGCGCAGACCAAACAGCCGGACATCGCTGCGGGCGACTATATCGAGGAGCCGCTGGAGGTTGTCGAATTCGGCCGCATTTCGGCCCAGACCGCCAAGCAGGTCATCGTCCAGAAAGTGCGCGAAGCGGAACGCGCGCAGGTGATCGACGCCTATATCGACCGGGTCGGCGAGCTGGTGATGGGCGTGGTCAAGCGCGTCGATCGCGGTAATGTGATCCTCGATCTGGGCGGCAACGCCGAG
>JASBUE010000184.1 GCA_030148045.1 Candidatus Tenderia sp. | reverse complement strand
GATCGGAATGGCTGTACATCCAATATTTGCTACGCCCGGGCTGGTTGTCATGGGACCACTGTGAAAATATTAGATTAAAGTCAGGATTCTTCACTTCCTCTTCCAATCGTGCTCTGGCGCGTGTCTTGGCGTCATTTAGATGCCCGAACAACAGTTCGGCACCGAGCAGGTAGGCCTCGTAGTAGATTCGCGTTTTTTCATTAGCTTCCTCGTGAGTGAGCTGATCTTTAGAGTCCAGGCTAAGCACCTTGCTGAAGTGTTTGGCATTGATAAGTTTGATAGTGTCGCTTATGTCTTGATATTTTCTTTGCAGGCGCTTTTCTATCTTATCCAGTTTTTTGATGTGTTTTAGTTTTGTGCCGTTGTCTGTCGGTTCATTGAGTTTATGGTTGGATTTGATTGCGTCTGCCGCCAGCGTGGTGACGGTTTTAATATCTTGTATGATGCAAGTGAGATTATGAACGACAGATTTATAATGTTCTGCTAGAGGGGTAATATTTTCTTCCTGAAGTTGTTGTTGTATGGTTTTATAGGCGGGTTGTTCTAGTTCTGAGGCGATATTTATTTCATCAGGGGAAGAGTAGGATACCCCGGGGATTCTAGCTGCGTCTGCGGACAGATTGGCGATATGGCTTCCGAGATCCCGGGCTCTTTTTGCTTGTTCTGCAATTTGAATTATACACTCGTAGTAACCTTTGTTGGTTTCAGCCCGCTTGCCAGAATTTGTCTCTACGGTGTGGTCGATTTCTCCAATCAGTGGGCCTAGTGAGTGTTCGACAGTGCCGCTGGAGTGACTGTAGCCATCTTGGCTGTAACACAGGTCTACCCCGGCAAGCATGATCTGCGTACAGCCCAAGCTAACGGCAATAGAAATTGCGTCGTTAGTGACCGTCGGTCCATGCAACGGAACGTTTGGGCTGTTTTCGCGCTCCCAGAAATATTGGGGGCCGGTATACACTTTTTTATAGGGCCATTGCCCGACCAAGGAAGGTGTGGCGCTGCAACTATGCGCCAATAATGTTTGCTCGCCAAGTTTGAAAATTTCTTTGCTTATGGAGAAACTGATCTCCTGTGGATCGACACTGACGATGATGTCAGGCGTAATCTTATTGTCCAGCAGTAATCGGGCAATCCGCGATACCGCAATCAGAACCAGTCTGTCCTTGTTTTGTTTGATCCAGGGCAGAATACCATCGAGCGACGGTCCTGCAGCCATGATCAGGGCGGTCTTGCCCTTGAATGAGTTGCTCAGTACGGACGCCGGGATGCGGTTGTCGGCCAGGTTGGCGAGATTATTCTTGATGAACAGGTGCAGGCCGGTATCGATTTCCAGTTTCCAGCGGTGCTGGGCCAGTTCCTGATCGAGCTGTTTGTATATTCGGCCATAATCTGAGTAGCTCCCGCTGTCGGCGCCCAATGAGCGCAGCAGTTGGATGTTGCCGGTATAACAATAGGTGTCCAGGCCCAAGTCTTGCGCCGTGCTGAACCAGTCGTCCGGGCCGCATACCTGCACCCATTCGTTCTGCAGCGGGGTCAGCGTTTCCGCCAGGGCGGCGCGAATGGGGGCCGCTTCGACGAACAGATAGCGGCTGCCGCGCGCTAGGGGGGATCGCAGGATGTGGTCGACCAGCAAGCCTGAATCGGTGCCGATAATGATGTACAGGGTCTGCTCTCGCGCGAAGCTGTCGGCAAATTGCCGCGCGAATACCGAGGCGGCGCCCTGCCGGGCGAATGTTTCCTGGTTGATTTCGGCGAGGAAACGGTCGCCGAAGGGGTTGCTGGCGACGGTCAAGCTGACGGCTGGGGGGATTGACTCATTCACGGGCGGCTCCTGGTTTATCTCTAGGCCGGAGTAAAGCAAACACTGTGCCAGCGTTTTTTTGGCGCATGGGTGTTGGCGAGCAGTAAAAAACCGACACAGGGTTAAAGTTGAGCGATTTGGCGGCCGATACAGTGGGTGGGAGCGGTAAATATTTCCATTTGGAGAAATATATCCGCTGTGCATAAACCAGGATGCGTCATAAAACTGACGATTCTGTAGAAATCAGGAGTAGCTATCATGGCTCAAGTAGTCAATACCAACATCATGTCCCTGAACGCCCAGCGTAATCTGAACAGGACACAATCCGACATGCAGACCGCACTGCAGCGCCTGTCTTCGGGGCTGCGTATCAACAGCGCCAAGGACGATGCCGCCGGTCTGGCGATCTCTGAACGTTTCAGCGCCCAGATCCGCGGCCTGAACCAGGCGGCCCGTAACTCTGCCGACGCCATCTCTTTGGCGCAGACCGCCGAGGGTGCGCTGGCCGAAATCGCCAACAGCACCCAGCGTATTCGTGAGTTGGCGGTACAGGCCGTCAACGCCTCGAACAGTTCCACCGACCGCGCTGCGCTGAACACCGAGGTGACTCAGTTGCAGGCTGAAATCGCCCGTGTCGCGGGCACTGAGTTCAACGGTACGGCGGTCATCGGGTCCGGTGCCGGGAATTTTGTTTTCCAGGTCGGTGCCAATGCGGGTAACACCATCACGGTGACCACCTCCAATATCACCACTGCTACCGGTTATACTGATCTGCAGAGTACCGCCAGTGTCACCACCGCGTCTAACGCCTCTGCCGCCATCGGTTACGCGGATACCTTCCTGAACACCGTGAACACCATGCGCGCCACTTTGGGTGCGGTCCAGAACCGCTTTGAGTCTGTTATCCGTAACACTCAAAATACCTCAGAAAACCTGTCCGCTGCACGTAGCCGTATCCAGGATGCGGACTTTGCCGCGGAGACGGCTGCACTGACCCGTTCACAGATCCTGCAACAGGCCGGTGTTGCGATGTTGTCACAAGCCAACGCCGTACCGCAGAACGTGCTTTCGCTTCTTCAATAAGCGTTAACATGGCCTAAAAGGACTGGGCCCGCCTATACTGACAGGGATGTGGTGTGGGCGGGCATATGTTCTTGGAGGTGACAGACATGTCAAATGTTATCAATATCACCCAAATCCCGCCTTCATCCACCCGGGTGGATAAAGGGCCGCCCCCTCCGCAGCTTTCCGAGCCGGCGACCCAAGTCTCCCGCCCAGTTATAGAGGCAAAATTCGTCGCCAACGAAGCGGCTACACGGCACGATTCTGCCGATGCTGGCAAATATGTTCCCCAAGCGCCGGGTGGGCAGGGTTCCGGCATCGAGGAAACAATACGGCAGGCCGCCAGGGAGTTGCAGGATTACGTGCAGAAAATTGACCGCGATCTTGAATTCAGTATCGATCAGGAGAGTGGTCGCACGGTAATTACAGTCATAGATCCTGAGACTGAAAAGATTGTCCGCCAGATACCGGCCGAATAGACATTGAACATACTCCGTACCCTGGAAAAACTGGAAAAAGGAGAAGGGGTTTTGTTTAAAGAAACGGTCTAGGATCGGGCATGTTTATTGCTTGTTTTGGTGGCGGGATTTCGGTGTTAAGCAGTTATGAGAGGTGAGATATGGCCCTGTCAGCAGGTGGTATAGGTTCAGGTCTGGATGTGAACGGCATGGTCAGCCAGCTGATGACGTTGGAGCGCCGTCCGCTGGAGCGGCTTAGGGCGCAAAAAAGCGATCTTGATGCCAAGCTGAGTGCCTATGGCCAGTTGAAAAGCGCATTGTCGACTTTCAAGAGTGCCATGAGCGGCCTCAGCGCTACGGATAAGTTCCAGGTCTTCTCGGTAAACTCATCGAACGAAAATTCCTTTACCGGCAGTGCCGATAGTTCCGCCTCGCCCGCTACTCATTCCATCCAGGTCGAGGCGCTGGCCAATCCCCACAAGTTGACCTCGAACAACGGCGGGGCGACGTCGTATGCCGACGCGGATACCAGCATCGGGACCACCGGCACGTTGGAAATCGTCCAGGGCTCGTCCAGCTTTCAGGTTACGATCGATTCGTCAAACAACACCCTGAACGGTATCAAGACCGCCATTAACGATGCCGCCGACAATACCGGCGTGACCGCCTCGATAGTGAATACCGGGTCTGAAAGCATCCTGGTGTTGAATGCCGACAATACAGGGACAGCTAATCAGATCAGCCTCGGCGGTGCCACCACCGCCAGCGTTGCCACAGCGTTGGATTTCGGCACTATTGCCGGCAATGAAGCAGCGGATGCCAGTGTGATCGTCAATGGTATCAGCATAACCAGTTCGTCCAATGTGATCACCGACGCCATATCCGGAGTGACCCTGAACCTGAATAAGGCGGTGCCCGGCGTTGCCGAAACCCTGACGGTCGCCAGGTATACGGATAAGGTCAAGGAGTCGGTGCAAAAGTTTGTTGATGCCTACAATGACCTGCGCGGTACTATCAGGACATTGGGTGGAGAAGATGCAACACTGCAGGGAGATACGGGTCTCTTGAGTTTGGAGCGGCAATTACAGGGTGTATTTAATCAAGGCGCATCCGGATTGAGCTATGGGTATCTGACCGAGGTGGGGATTTCAACCACTTCGAGCGGCGACCTTACGCTTGACAGCAGCAAGCTCGATGAGGCAATTAACACGAATTTTTCCGGTCTGGCCAACCTGTTTGCCGATAGCAGTGAGGGTTTTGCGGTAAGATTCGAGTCGGTTGCCAATACCCTGATCGCCTCTGACGGTCTGATTGAGTCACGAAAAACCGGCATTAACAGCCGGATCTCCGCTATTGAGGACCGCCAGGAGAATCTCGAATATCGTATGGGGATCATCGAGGCACGTTACCTTAAGCAATTCAGTGCCCTGGACTCCCTGGTTTCACAGTTGCAGTCAACGGGCAGTTTTTTGAGTCAGCAATTGGCGAGCCTACCCACGTCTAAGAGTGTTTAATAGATAATGAGATCAGTCTGAGAGCATAGGGAGAAACTTGATGAATTATTCGCCGAACAAGGACAGCGTGCTAAAACAATATAAACAGGTAGGCGCCCACTCGGGTGTGGCAAGCGCTTCCCCGCATCGCCTGATACAGATGTTGCTTGAAGGCGCACTCGAGAAGATCAATCTGGCCAAGGGGTATATGGAACGGGGTGATGTCGCCTTGAAAGGCAGCCATATCTCCTGGGCGATCTCTATTATCGACGGTCTCAGGATGAGCCTCGACAAAGAGTCAGGCGGGGAGATCGCGCAAAACCTGGATGATCTCTACGATTATATGGGACGCCGCCTGGCGGAGGCGAGCATGGAGAACAGCGTTGGTATGCTTAACGAGGTGGCGGGGCTATTGATCGAAATCAAGTCTGCCTGGGATGTTGTTCCGGACGTGTTAAGGGCGCAGCAGAAAACTCCGCAAAACGTATAGTGCTTACTTTACCAAGGGAACCGCAATAATGGATGCCCGATTTCTGAAACATGCTGTGAATAGTTCCCCGCATACAGCACGCGCGCTGGCCGCATCTTCCCGACTATCGGTTGCGGAAGACCGGTATCCATTTTCTGCGCCTCACTAATATTTTTCCCCGGGATGGATATGAGCGAAGATAATACCCCGAGGTTTTCCGGCAATGATCCTCTGGGTGATCTTTCGGTGCTGGTGAAGAAAAGCGAGTATATGCTCAAACTGGCGAAAGCGGGTGAATGGGGGGAGGTTACCGATCTGGAAGCAGAGAGAAGGCCACAGCTGGAGGAATTGTTCAATTCCTTGGATCAATCGACACGTGAACAGAGTTCAGCGCAATTACAGCGAGGAATCGAGCGTATTCTAGAGCTGGACAGGAAGATCATCGCCTTGGGGCAGGAGTTGAAGACGGCGACGGCAAATTCTTTCAGGCAGAGCCGATCTGCCCGCCGGGCGACGGCCGTCTATCAGAAAAACGACGCCCTTTAAGCTGGACGACAGGGCGGACCTGGCGAAGGATGGCCTTGTTGGGAGCAGTCAGGATGACACCATGACCGAAGCAAGCGAATTGGGCGGTTTATATTGTGAACTGAATCTTCCCCTCGAATGGGTCCCCATGAGCGAGGCGGCTGGCGCGGCGGCGGCAGACGAGTGGGCCAATCAGAACTGCCTGAAAATCATTCTCAGCCTGGACGAAGCCGTTCACGACGCTGTCGACGAATCCGTAGAACTGAGCCAGGAGCTACAGCGTCTGGATTTCAAAGTCAGTATCATCCTCGAATTGGTCGCCCGGCTTGTCTCACAAAATACCGCCCTGCCTGAAAGCGTCCCTCTCAAGCTCAGCCCGAAGGCCGTTCATTGGTCGGCCCGGACGCCACCGGCCCCGGTCGGCCAATCGCTTCAGTTGAAACTCTATCTCGATCGGCGTTTCCCCTTCCCCCTTTGTCTGACGGGTCGGATTACCTCGCTGGAAGAAGCCGC
Organism: Candidatus Tenderia sp.; assembly: GCA_030148045.1. Taxonomy (GTDB): domain Bacteria; phylum Pseudomonadota; class Gammaproteobacteria; order Tenderiales; family Tenderiaceae; genus Tenderia. The sequence continues at coordinate 6,065 of JASBUE010000184.1, read as the reverse complement.
CGAGGGTTGCCAGGTTTTTATCGCTCTCGACCGGATGCAGGAGCACACCCAGGAATTATTGGAAAAATACATATTTCGTTGCCATCGCCGCCACATCGCCAGGATGAAGACCGGGGACAGTCAATAGTCGATTGAATCTTTTATTGTTTTGGTGTTGGAATTTTGACATCATTGAATCCTGATGAAGTCTTGGTTATTCCATCGCCGCGCGTCACCCGATGGTCAGGCCAGGAATGGTTTCAAGCGATACTGGAGAGAGCTATGCGTGAATCAGCGATTTTGCTGATAGACGACAATGAAAGCCGGCGTGAAGAGTTGTTGGCTATACTGGAATTTATCGATCTGCGCCACTTCTATGCGTGCGATTGCGCCACTTGGCGGCAGCAATTGGACCAGATCGACGAGCCGATCCAGACGATCATCTTGGGGGATTGCGGCAGTGCGGAGACGCTTGGCGAAATCGTTGCCTTGACCACTCAGGCCAATCCGGATGTCGCGTTTGCCCTGTTTCAAGAGGAGTGTGGTGAGGGCGGTTATCCGGAATCGCTGCAAAAAGAGGCCATCGCGCTTTTGGACCGACCACTCAAATACAAACAGATGGTCTCGGTGCTGGAAAAGGCCAAGGTCTATCGCGGCACCAGCAGCACTGTCCCGCGGGAGCGCCGCGGTTCTATCGAACTATTCCGCAGCCTGGTCGGCAACAGCCGGTCTATCCGCCAGGTGCGCCGGTTGATCGAACAGGTCGCCGTCTCCGACGCCAATGTCTTGATTCTGGGCGAGTCGGGCACGGGCAAGGAGGTCGTGGCGCGTAATCTCCATTATTATTCCGCACGTCGGGACAAACCCTTTGTGCCCATCAACTGCGGCGCGATTCCGGCCGACCTGCTCGAGAGCGAACTGTTCGGCCATGAAAAGGGCGCCTTCACCGGCGCCATCAGCGCCCGCCAGGGGCGTTTCGAACTGGCCGAAGGCGGCACCCTGTTTCTCGATGAGATCGGTGATATGAGCCTGCACATGCAGGTCAAGTTGCTGCGGGTACTGCAGGAACGCACCTTCGAGCGGGTCGGCAGCAACAAGAGCATCACTACCGATGTGCGCATCGTCGCCGCCACCCACCGCGACCTGGAACAGGCCATCAAGGAGGGCAAGTTCCGCGAAGACCTGTTTTATCGCCTTAACGTCTTTCCCATCGAGATGCCGCCGCTGCGCGAACGGTTGGAGGACATTCCCCTGCTGGTCAACGAACTGATCGCCCGGCTTGAGAACGAAGGCCGCGGCACCGTGCGCATCAGCCAGCCCGCCATGATGGCCCTGTGTCAGTACGGCTGGCCCGGCAATGTGCGTGAGCTGGCCAACCTGGTGGAACGCTTGGTGATCATGTATCCCACCGGCATGGTCGACCTCAATGATCTGCCGGAAAAATTCCAGGCTGGCGAACTGAGCCAGGGCGAAGCCATCGTCAAAGAACTGATGTTCCGGCAACCGGAGCTGAACGAAGCTCCGGCCGCGCCCGCCGATCCCCTGCCGCGTCTGCCTCGTGAGGGTATCGACCTGAAAGCGTATCTGGCCGACCTGGAGCGCCGCTTCATCCAGCAGGCCCTGGACGAGGCCGACGGGATCGTGGCCCATGCCGCCAAGCGTCTCAGGCTGCGCCGGACCACCCTCGTCGAAAAAATGCGTAAATACGGCCTGCAGCGTAACGAAGAAGTGACGTAAATTTGACTTTGCGCTCGAGAATAATTTGTAACTTATTGATTTAAAACAATATGAAGAATCTGGCCCACTTTTTGCCTTGGCTCTGTGTACGACCAAATATACAGCAGAGTAGACAGGCAAACGTATGGCGCGACAGGGTATTGACCAGCTTGAGCATCTGAAAGACGCGTTTCAGACATTCAACCAGATGTCTGCAGAGCTGATGTCTTCCTATCATCAGCTCGAGAACCAGGTGGAGCGCCTCAACCGGGAACTGGCCGACCGCCCCCAGGCCTCCGGCCCAAATTGGGACCCGGCGGATCGCTCACAGAACATGCTCGACGCTCTTCCCGGCGCGGTGGTGGTCCTGAATGGCAAGGGGATGGTGCAGCTGGCCAACCTGGCCGCCATCGAGCTGCTGGGCGAGCCCCTCAAGGGGGTACAGTGGCGCTGTGTGATCCAGCGCGCCTTTGCCCCCCGTCCGGATGACGGCCACGATATCTCGCTTAAAGACGGCCGCCGCGTCAGCATCGTCACCAACTCGCTGGGCCGGGGGCCGGGCCAGATCCTGCTGATCACCGATGTGACCGAAAAACGCCTGCTGCAGGACAAGCTGGGGCGTTTTCAGCGGCTCTCCGCCATGGGCCAGATGGCGGCCTCTTTAGCCCACCAGGTCCGGACGCCCACCGCCTCGGCGCTGCTCTATCTGTCCAACCTAAGTCGTCACAGCGAAGACCCCGAAATGGTTGCCAAGTACAGCGCCAAGGTGCGTGATCAGTTGCATCATATCGAAGCCATGGTCAACGACATGCTGGTATACGCCAAAGGGGATGACGATAGCCGGGCAACAGTCTTCGGCCTGGATGCCTTGAGCGGCGCCGTGATCCAGGCGGTGCAGACGCAGTTCGAGCAAAACGGTGCCACCCTGACGTTGGAAAACCAGGTGCCCGGACTCAAACTCAAAGGTAACCACGACGCCCTGACGGGAGCGCTGATCAACCTGCTGATGAACGCCATGCACGGTGCCGGTACGGTGCCGCTCAATGTGATATTCCGTCTGACACGCCGTGATACCGATACGGTTTCCATCAGCGTGGCAGACAACGGTATCGGCATCCCCGCCGACATCCAGGCATACGTATTCGATCCGTTTTTCACCACGAAACCACAGGGAACGGGTCTGGGACTCGCAGTTGTCAAATCTGTCGTCGAGCAACACGGCGGCAAAATCGAACTGGTGTCCACGCAGGGAAAGGGCACCACGCTCACCCTGATTCTTCCATTGCACGCGGACGGCAGCGGCGGGCAAACCAATCTGCAGGAAACTCAAACAGAGGTACAGTTATGAGCGCAGCAGCTGTTCTGGTCGTCGAGGATGACAATTCACTTCGTGAAGCGCTTTGCGATACATTGGAAATGGCGGGCATACAGGTAAGAGGTGCCGCCGACGGGAATGCCGCTCTGAAGATCATCGAACAGGAAAAGGTCTCCGTCGTAGTCAGCGACGTCCACATGAAACCCATGGACGGTCATGCCCTGCTGCAAAAGCTCAAGGCAGCCAATCCCAAGCTGCCGGTGGTGCTGATGACCGCCTACGGCAGCGTCGAAAACGCCGTCAAGGCCATGCGCGACGGCGCCAGCGATTACCTGGTCAAGCCTTTCGAGGCGGACGTGTTGCTCAACATGGTCAACCGCTTTCTCAATCAAAAAGCCGCCGCCCGCGATTTGATCGCCGAGGACGAAAAGACCATACGCGTCGTTTCGCTGGCGGAGCGGGTTGCCGCCTCAGACGCCACCGTGTTGATTAACGGCGAGAGTGGTACGGGCAAGGAAGTCATTGCCCGCCATATTCATAACTGCTCGGCGCGGGCCGAAGGCCCCTTCGTCGCCATCAACTGCGCCGCCATCCCCGAAAACATGCTCGAGGCGGTGTTGTTCGGTTATGAGAAGGGGGCCTTTACCGGCGCCTACCAGGCCTGCGCCGGCAAATTCGAGCAGGCCCAGGACGGTACTTTATTGTTGGATGAGATCTCGGAAATGGCTCTCGGCCTGCAGGCCAAGTTGCTGCGCGTGCTGCAGGAGAAAGAGGTGGAACGTCTCGGTGGCAAGAGGGTGATTCCCCTGAACGTACGGGTGCTGGCCACCACCAACCGCAATATGAAGGATGAGATCTCGGCCGGGCGTTTTCGTGAAGACCTGTATTATCGCCTCAATGTCTTCCCCCTGGCGCTGCCGTCACTGCGCTCGCGCAGCGGCGACATTGTGCCGCTGGCCGAACTGTTTATCGCCAAGTATGCCGGCAAGCCGGAGCCGAGGCTCAGTGACGACGCCAGATATGCACTGACGCGCCATGCCTGGCCCGGCAATGTGCGCGAACTGGAGAATGTCATCCAGCGCGCCCTGATTCTTTGCGATGGTGGAGATCTGAGCGGCGATCACTTGCATTTTGAAGGGGGCCGGGAGGATGACGAAGCGCTCGCCTCTTTGTCGTCCGATTCCGACTCGAGACTGAACAATGATCTTAAGGCCAAGGAGTTCGACCTGATCGCCCATGCCCTGAGTCAGTCCGGCGGCAGTAAAAAGGCGGCTGCCGAACTGTTGGGCGTCAGCCCGCGCACACTGCGCTACAAGCTGGCCCGGATGCGCGAGCAAAACATATTCATCCCCGGTGAATAACGAGGAGGAAACCGCTATGAATAACATGAACATCGACCAGGTACTGATGCAGATGCGTGTCATGGCCGCCCAGGCCAAGGGCGTCCAGGATAGCGCCAATCTTGAGGCTAAAGGTGGCGCTGATTTTTCCGACATGTTGGTGAAATCCATCAATGCCGTCAACGAAAGCCAGCGGGCTTCCGGCGATCTGAAGAAACGCTTCGAGATGGGTGACCAGGGCGTCAACATGGTGGACGTCGCCGTCGCCTCGGAAAAGGCCAAGATCGCCTTTACCGCCATGAGCGAGGTACGCAACAAACTGATCAAGGCCTACCAGGATGTGATGAGTATGCCCGTATAAGGCCCGGTTTAATCATCGTCTGAGCAGGAAAACACATGGCGCTTGTAAAAGCTGAAAATATCGGTAACCAGATTGAAGGCATCAACAGTTTGCCGCTGTTCCGCCAGGTAGGTTTGATGGTCGCCTTTGCCGCCACCGTGGCGTTGGCGGTGGCAATCGTGTTATGGGTTAAGGAACCCACCTACCGCATGCTGTACGGCAGCCTGTCGGACCAGGAGATGCTGGAGATCACTCAGGTCTTGGACCAGGCCGGCATCAAGTACGACATCAATACCGGCACCAATGCCGTCCTGGTGGATGCCGGCCGCGTTCATGACGCGCGTATGCAACTGGCCGGTCTGGGTCTGCCCAAGGGCAGCGGCACCGGCTACGAGTTGCTCGACAAGGACCAGGGTTTCGGCACCAGCCAGTTCATCGAAACCGCACGCTATCAGCGTGCCATTGAAGGGGAATTGTCCCGCACCATTGCCTCGCTCAACAATGTTCAGAACGCCCGCGTCCACCTGGCCATTCCCAAGCAGTCCGCCTTCGTCCGCAATCGCAAGAAACCCAGCGCCTCAGTCATGCTCAATCTCTATCAGGGTCGGTCGATGGACAAGGCACAGGCCGATTCCATCGCCCATTTGGTGGCCTCCAGTGTGCCCAACCTGGAGATGGAGGACGTCACCATCGTTGACCAGAACGGTCGTCTGTTGTCGCGCCCGGCAGCCGAGACCCAGATCGGCCAGTCCTCGAACCAGTTTGAATACCGCAAAAAGCTGGAGGAGTACTACATCAGCCGCATCGAACAGATCCTCGAGCCCATCGTGGGTATGGGCAAGGTCAAGGCACAGGTGGTGGCCGATCTCGACTTTACCGTCACCGAGCAGACCCACGAGTCCTACAACCCGGACCTGCCTTCCATCAGGAGCGAACAGACCATTGAGGAGGAGAGCACCATGCCGGCACCCAAGGGTGGCCTGCCCGGCGCACTGAGCAACCAGCCGCCCGGCGCCGGCGTGCTCAACGAGGAGGCCGGCGCTGCCGGCGCCGGTGGCGCCAGCAACAACAGCCGCCGCATCGTGCGTAACTACGAACTCGACAAGACCATTAGCCATACCCGTTACCAGACCGGTGAGATCAAGCGCCTCTCCGCCGCGGTGGTGATCGACAACAAGAGCGGTGAAGATGGCCCGGTGCCGCTCAGCGACGAGGAACTGGGACGCATCAACGGCCTGGTAAAGGAGGCGATCGGTTTCAGTCCCGCCCGTGGCGACAGCGTCAATATCATCAATGCGCCATTCATGCTGGAAGCGGAAGCCGAGCCCCTGCCCGAGGCGTCTTTGCTGGATCAACCTTGGGTCTGGGACACCCT
>JASBUE010000180.1 GCA_030148045.1 Candidatus Tenderia sp. | reverse complement strand
CACCTCTTCCGAGGCGTCGGTCTCGTCCTCCACCAGAAAGGGCGGCGGTTCGGAGCGGTTGAGGATCTCCAGGCTGGCACCGATGATCTCGATCTTGCCGGTGTTCATATTGGGGTTTTCCGTGCCTTCGGGACGAAAGCGCACCTTGCCCTTGCAGCGCAGTACGTATTCATTGCGCACCCGTTCCGCCATCTCGAAGACCTTGGGACTGTCGGGATCGTAGACCACCTGGACAATGCCGTCGCGGTCGCGCAGGTCGACGAAGATCACCCCGCCGTGGTCGCGGCGACGATGAACCCAACCACACACCTCGACCTCTTCACCAACCAGGGTCTCGGTGACTTGTCCACAATAGTGGGTGCGCATTTTCCTTCCTTATTCTTGAATGTTAAAAATCCGCAAATGAACGCGAATTGACGCAAATGAATGCATAAACTTCCCTATTTTAAAAGGGAGTGGGCGCTTTTGACAGCCGCTGACGCTGGCCGCGGCTGGCATTCTACATGCTTAGCTCAATATTTGCGTTATTGGCGTTCAGTTGCGGACGGGTGTATGACTTACTCGCAGGCCGGACAGGCGCCGGTGCCGCAGGCGGGCGACGGCGCCTCTTTTTTGCCATTGCCGCTGTTTTTAAAATCGCTTTGATACCAACCCGAGCCCTTGAGCTGAAAGCCACCGGCCGAGACCAGTTTCACCAATTCCGGCTTGTTGCACTCGGGACAATCGCTCAACAGCGGATCGCTCATTTTCTGTAGTTTTTCCAGTTGATGACCACAGGACTGACATTGATATTCATAGATCGGCATGGCTCGACTCCATACTCCAAACGGTTGAAAGACGGCCAATTATACCATTTTTGGCGCCATCGAAGGGCATGGCGGCAAATATGGTGACTTGACTATTTATTGATAATGATTATCATTTACTGTGCGACACGCATTGACACCGGAGATCATTGCTATGAGCCATGCCATCCATGCCTGGCTGGAACGGGGCGAGCCGCGCCTGGGCATTATCGACACCGACACCGGCCGCATCCGTCAGCTGTGGCGCTTAAGCCGTCTCGAACCGGAGCCGGCACAACAGGCACCGGTCACACCGGTGCACAACGGCACGCAACACCTGGCGCGTGAGTTGTTCCTGATCGGCTGCTGCGAGGCCATCGGCCGGACATTGCAACACCCCGAGGCGGCGCATTGCCAAAGCTGCCGTCGCCATGACCACTGCCACCCTGCCCTGGCCACCGGCGAAAGACAAGGCGAACAGGTCTAATTTCCCAAGTCCGGGGCGATCTGCTAGCTTGCACTGGTTGAATTCAGGAATCGACCCATGCGCAGTTTCGCTGCCCAAGCCCCCACCGCCCCACGCAACGACTGGCAGACCATCCGCGGCCTGATCCCCTATCTGTGGGAGCACAAACCGCGGGTGATGCTGGCCCTGACCTGTCTGATCCTGGCCAAGGTGGCCATGGTGACCATGCCGTGGTTTCTCAAGGACATCGTCGATCACCTCTCGGCCCAGGACATCGCCCTCACCCTGCCCCTGGCCCTGCTGATCGGCTACGGCGCCATGCGTCTGGCCAGCGCCGGCTTCGGCGAGCTGCGCGACGCCATCTTCGCCCGGGTAACGCAAAGCTCCATCCGCCGCGTGGCGCTGCAGGTGTTCAGGCATCTGCACCGACTGTCGCTGCGCTTTCACCTGGAGCGCCAGACCGGCGGCGTGTCGCGCGACATCGAGCGCGGCAGCCGCGGCATCAGCTTCCTGCTAAACTTCATGGTCTTCAACATCCTGCCGACCCTGTTCGAGATCGGCCTGGTGACGGTGATCCTGCTGATCAATTACGACGTCTGGTTCGCCCTGATCACCCTGGCGAGCGTGACGATTTACATCACCTTTTCCCTGGTGGTGACCGAATGGCGCATGCGCTTTCGCCGCACCATGAACGAGCTGGACTCCAGGGCCAACACCCGCGCCATCGATTCGCTGCTCAACTACGAGACGGTGAAATATTTCGGCAACGAGGAATACGAGGCCAAACGCTACGACCGCAATATGGAAAACTGGCAGGAGGCGGCCATCAAGAACCAGACCTCGCTCAGCCTGCTCAACTTCGGCCAGGGCACCATCGTCGCCGGCGGCATGACGGCGCTGCTGATCCTGGCCGCCGACAGCGTGGTCAAGGGCGGGATGAGCATCGGCGACCTGGTGCTGATCAACGCCTATCTGTTGCAACTGTTCATGCCGCTCAACTTCCTCGGCTTCGTCTACCGCGAGATCAAACACTCCTTGGCCGACATGGAGAAGATGTTCAACCTGCTCAAAAACAACCCGGACGTGGAGGACAAGCCGAATGCCCAAGCGCTGCAGATCACCCGGGGCGAGGTACGCTTT
>JASBUE010000146.1 GCA_030148045.1 Candidatus Tenderia sp. | reverse complement strand
TTGAGCCGCTCTCCCGCTTCCGCAGCCAATTCATCCTAAACCCGACAGGCTCCTAGGGCTTACTCCCCAGCGTACAGGAGGCCGGCGCGCATCTCACCTGGTTGCGGCCGTTGGCCTTGGCGTCGTACAACATCCGGTCGGCCTGGCCGATGAGCCGGTCGCCGCCCCCCTTTTCCAGCTTGGTATCGGGCGCCGCCTTGAGGGTCGCCACACCGATGGAGATGGTGGTATTGAAGGGATCGAGGTCGGACGGATTGAAGACGCGCTCCTCCACGCTGCGGCGGATGCGCTCGGCCACCTCCTCCGCCTCCTCGGTGTCGGTGTTGGCCAGCAGGGCGCTGAACTCTTCGCCGCCGTAACGCGACAGGACATCGCTGCCGCGCAGCTGGGCGCGGATGATCGCCGCCACCTCGCGCAGCACCAGGTCACCGACCTGATGGCCGTAGGTGTCGTTGACGCGCTTGAAATGGTCCACGTCCAGCAACATGCAGGAGAGCGGCTTGCCGGAACGCCCGGCCGCGTCGGTCTCCTCCTTGAGGCGCTGATCGAAGAAGCGGCGGTTGTTGATGGCGGTCAGGGTGTCGGTCAGCCCCTGGCGTTTGAGCCGCTCCAGATTGATGCCGTTTTCGATGCAGATGGCCACTACGGCGGCAAAGTGTTCGAGAAAATCGGTGCGCACACCGCGCACGAACTTGTCCGTATCGTGACTGCCGATATTGAGGCTACCGATCAGGCGGCCGTAACGCAGCAGTGGTAACAGGGCGACACTGGCCGGCTTTTTGCCGGCGTGCTGGAACAGTTTGGAGTGTTTGCCGGAACGATACCCCCCGAGACTGGGAAACAGGGAGGCGGAGTAGAGCCCCTCCATCTCCTCCATGCTGGTGACGAACATCAGCGACGGCATCCTGTCGAGTTTCACGCCTTCATCCCGGAGGATGCGCTGCACCTCGTATTCCGGATCGAACAGCAACAGGCTCACCATGTCCAAGTTGACAGCCGCCGGGTCGGGGCGCAGGATGGTCTCGACCAGTTCGAGGATGGAATCGAGACCGATCAGTTTCAGCTCCAGGGACTGGAAACGGCGCAGCTTGCGCTCGTTCTTGCGCGCTTCCTCCATGAAATCCGCCAGCCGTTGCTTGAGCAGGCGGTTTTGTGCATTCATATCCTTGCTCATGTCCGAAGAGGTGCCGGAGGTGCGACGCTGCAATTCCAGTGGTGCCAACATAGTAAATCCCGCATTCCGGCAAACTCCACAGCCAGCCTGTTCGCCGCCCGGTTCATTTCATAACCATCGCCCGTTTTGTATACACATCAATGGTGCCCCAATGCTGGTTTTTTCTGCCCCTGCTTTTGATGAAGAGCCGAATATTGTCGTTTTTGCCAGGCCGCTCTTGCCCATTAATAACGGGCGCCGATGTCAGAGCTTTAGCTATATTGCTAGAGCCTGTTAACCCTAACTCAGACGTCATAGCGGTTCGCCGTGCATCTGCTATGGTTGCTGATATGACATTCACAAAATCCATTAAAAACGCGTCACTCCTCCTGGCGCTGTGTGGCCTGTTGCTGCAGGGCTGTGCCACGGTCGGCCCCGGCGCCGGCGACAGCCACTACGCCGTGGCGGCCGGCGCCGAGCTGGCGAGCCGTTATGCCCCCGTCATCGTCCCCGGCGAAAGCACACGGCCCTACAACCGCATCGGCCGGGCCGCCGCCCGGCTGGACGAGGACGGCGAAGAGGAGATCTACATCGCCACCGACCCAGCCGTGTTCTATTTCCGCGAACAAGCCTTCACCACGGCGCGCGGCAACAGCTACCACAACCTGATCTACCGTTTTCACTTCCCGCGCGTGCCCCAGCTGCACCTCACGGCGGGACGCAACGGCGGCCTGTTCGTGGTCATCACCCTGGACGACGAACAACGGCCGGTGCTGATTACCACCGTACACACCTGCGGCTGTTACCTGGCCTTCGTGCCCAGCAGCTATCTGCCTGATTCCGCCTACCCCGAGGCGTGGCCGGCCGAGACCCAGACGGTCTTCGGCGAGACCCTGCCCGTGCGGCTCGATTACCCGGCCCGCTTCGACCCGGCATGGCGACCGCTGATCAGCCTGCGCAGCGAGACCCACCGGGTGATGGACGTCCGCCTCGGCCGTCTGGCGCAGATCAGCGCCCCCCTCATCCCGGTGGAATTGCGCCCCGTTACCGACCTGGAACGGCTGCCGCTGAACGGCGGCCAGACGTCGTTTTTCCACCATTCGGGATGGCTCAAGGGTTATGTGAAGGACTCCTTCAAACCCTGGGAATTGCTGCTGATGAGCTGGTGGGTGCTGGACCTCAACGTCGGCCGCGACAAACAGCTCGGGGACCCCGCTCTGACCGGCACGGTGTTCTACACCAGTCTCAAGCCCTGGGCGCGGGAGGAGTCGAATATGGGATTCTTTGCCGAATTTCTCGATTATTGGGGTTGGCGGTTATGAGGCCTTGCCAACGTCGTTAAATCTCCCCCAACCCCCTCTTTTGCAAAGAGGGGGCTACTGCGGCGGGCATCTGCCCTCTGTGGCTGGAATCCATTTTCCCGGATAATGCACCTCCATGAACCTCGATTTCCTCCAGCCCCTGTTCGACTGGATCAACCAGCATCCCGGTTGGGGGGGCACGTTCGTATTCCTGGTCGCCTTCAGCGAATCGCTGGCCGTGATCGGCCTGTTCATGCCCGGGGTAGTATTGATGTTCGCCATCGGCACCCTGGTGGCACTGGGCAGCATCGACTTCTGGTCCACCTTCTGGCTGGCGGTGGCGGGCGCGGTGGCGGGCGACGGCCTCAGCTTCTGGCTGGGACACTATTTCAAGGATCGGCTGCGCACTATCTGGCCCTTTAGCCGTTATCCGGCCCTGTTCGAGAAGGGCGAGGGCTTTTTCCATCGTCACGGCGGTAAGAGCATCCTGTTCGGGCGCTTCGTCGGCCCGGTGCGCCCCATCATTCCGGCCACGGCGGGTATGCTGGGGATGCCGGGCTGGAAATTTCTCGGGGTGAACGTGCTCTCGGCCCTGGCCTGGGCGCCGGCCTATCTGCTGCCGGGCATGGTCTTTGGCGCCTCGCTGGGAGTCGCGGCGGCGGTGGCCTCGCGCCTGGCGATCATGGTGGTGCTGTTGCTGGCGCTGCTGTGGTTGGGAGTATGGCTGGTGCGGCGCGGTTACCGCTCACTGGCGCCGCGGGCGGAGCAACTGGCCGAATGGCTGATCGCCTGGGGCCGCGGCCACAAGCGGCTGGGGCAGATCACCGCCGCCCTGGTCGATCCGCAGCAGCCGGAGCTGAAGGGGCTGAGTATCGTCGCCGCCGCCCTGTTGTTGCTGGCGTTGCTGATGTTCGCCTTGTTTCAGCAATTCCGTATCGTGCCGGCGCTGGCCCGGCTCGACAGCAGCCTCTATCACCTGCTGCAGGGGCTGCGCACCCCCTGGGGCGATCACCTGATGACGGCCATCTCGCAGCTGGGTGACGGCATGGTCCAGACGGCGCTGGTCATCGCCCTGCTGCTGTGGCTGCTGCTGCGGCGCCGTTACCTGGCCGCCGGCCACTGGCTGGCCGCGGCGCTGTTTGCTATGGCGATGACCTGGCTGCTGAAGCAGACCTTGCGGGTGGCGCATCCCAGCAATATCTACGAGGGCGCCATGGGCTTCAGTTTTCCCAGCGCCCACACGGTCTACGCCAGCTGTATCTATGGTTTTCTGGCGGTGCTGATCGCGCGCGAGCTGAGGCCGCAATGGCGCATGCCCTGCTACGCCGTGGCCATGCTGGCCATCCTCAGCATCGCCTTTTCGCGCCTCTATCTGGGCGCCCATTGGTTCTCGGACGTGGTCGGCGGGCTGTTGCTGGGGCTGGCCTGGGTGCTGGCCCTGGGGGTGGCGTATCGCCGCCACATCGCCCCGCCGCTCAGGCCGGCGCCGCTGATTGCCATCCCACTGTTGGTGCTGGCCACCTTCGGCAGCTGGCATGTGGCTACCACCCATGCGCAGAGCCTGCAGCGCTATGCCCTGCGCGCGCAAATCCAACCGCTGGCATTTGAGGCCTG
>JASBUE010000145.1 GCA_030148045.1 Candidatus Tenderia sp. | reverse complement strand
CAACGCCTATCCGGGCGATGGCGACATCAACGCCAACGGTGCGGTGAATGTCGGCGACCTGGTGCTGCTGCACCAGCTGGTGATGGGCAGCCGCAGCCCGGCGCCCGGTCAGTTCGCGCGCGCCGACATCAACCGCGACGGTGATCTCAATGCCGCCGACCTCCTGCTGCTGCAACAGCGCCTGCTGCAGGCGGGCAGCGCGCCTGGCGCTCAGGCACAGGCCGAGCCACCTTCGGCGGTCGCACCGCCGGTACGGCTGGCCCATGGACCCACCCCCGCAACCCCGGCATTCATCGACTGGCTGATGACCCTGGTGCCCTCGGCCGTGGCGGTACCGGCCAACAGCGGGGTCTTGTACTATGTGCACAATGATCCTCTGGGCACCCCGCAGGTGATGAGCGACGAGAGCGGCGCCGTGGTCTGGCGCGCCAGCTACGACCCGTTCGGCCGGGCCACGGTGGACGAGGATGTGGACGGGGATGGGGTGAAGGTGGGGTTGGCGGTGCGGTTGCCGGGGCAGTATTATGATCGGGAGACGGGGCTGCATTATAACTACTTTAGGTACTATGATCCTGCGACAGGTAGATATATCACGAGTGATCCGATTGGGTTGGATGCAGGCGTAAACACATACGCATACGCGCTGGGAAACCCAATTAAGTATTCGGATGAACTGGGGCTTGATTCGCTACTGCCACCTAAGTGTCCTTCAGGTCAGATAGTGCGTTGGGCTAGCCACCGTGGGTTTTATTGTGATATCGACCCGGCTCCGCCTAAGCCATGTGTAACTGCCGAATGTGCGGCGGGTCTATCGCCTGCACCATCAGATCTTCGAACACAGTCACAAATTGATTGTGATTCGTGTTTGTTTGTATGTAACTCAAGCACATTGCTGTTACCATCTCCACTCCCGACCACTTTGCGTAAAGGTGCTATATTCGCCGGAGTAAGCGGAGCCGCGATCCTGTCATGCGAGTACGTGTGTAGTGAAGAATGTTCCCAATGCAACTAGTGAAAATAGTCAAATGAACCGAAGCAACTCAAGAATCTACTCGTATGTTGGGGCGATATTTTTAATTGTTGGTTTTGTATCGCTAAGATTTACCTTCCATGAAGGTGTGTACTTTTTTCCAGTAGCAATGATAGTGTTTGGGTTTATTTTACTCATCGTTGCTGCGGTGAAGAGTAAAATTAAAGGGGAGCGAAAAAGTTAAATTATTAGAGTCCCGCACGGATGTGCGGGGCTTTATTGTTTTAACAGTTGATATCGTAAGGCGTCAGCAGGTCCGCCACGGACATATCAAAGGCCTTGGCGATCTTCTCCGCTGATGCCAGCGTGATGTTCCGCTCGGCCCGTTCAATCGCCCCGACAAACGTCCGATCCAGTCCGGCAATCTCGGCCAGCGTCTCCTGTGACCAGCCGTGTGCAACTCGCAGCAGGCGGACGTTCTTCGCCAGCCGCTTGGCGGCTTCTGAAACCGGTGTGCCATACGGTGGCCGCTCCGGTTCGCTGATGAAATACAGCTCAGCCGGGACCAGTCTGGTCAGATCATCATAGGATGGGGTTTTAGCCGGGCAGGCACTGCCCGTAGAATGGGGGGTTAGCCCGGCAGCGGTGTGTCAGCACCGTTGCCGGGTGCTCTTCAAAGGTCCAATGCCCCTTGTTTACTGACTTCCTCCGGATCGAGTGGTGAACGCAGCAACCCGATTACGATGAAGGTGCGCGGGTGCGAGGCCATCGTCCCCATGATGAAATGCAGGTTGTGTTGCGGGATGTTATGGCCGTACTCCTGCTGCATCATCTCCAGGGCCTTCTCTTCGGTCTTGTAGCGGCGCTTGTAGTGGTTGAAGGCGGCCTGCACCTCCCAGTCGTGAATCTGGTGCTTGTGCGGGTGGCCGGCGCAGGTGTAGTGGTAGCTGAAACTGTACTTGGGCTTCTCCAGCGGCTTTAATGGGTCTTCCAGCAGCGAGGCCTGCTCGAAGACCATCTCAGCCACCTCCTGGTCGTCCTGCTCACTCTGGGCTGCCTCTTTGATCACAAACTTCAAACTGCTGGGATCGGGCTTGATAATGCCCAGGCTGCGGTCGTTGTCCACGTTCTGGGCCATCAGGTCCTTGAGGGAGGGGGCAATGAAGGGTGTCCACAACCGGACCTTGGCTTCATCGGAAAGTTTTTTACCAGGCTCGACGGTATGGATCGAACCTTCATCGACCCGGTAGCTCTCCGGGCGGGGATCGGAGGCCTTGGTGATGGTCATCTCCACCAGATCGAAGCGGTCGAACTGATCTTCCTTGTCCAGTCGCCGGTAACGGATGGGGAACAGCCGCAGCAGCTCCTTGCCATCCTCGGTGATCCCCGCGCAGCAGACCGTCTCTTCATGCTTGGTGCTAGGCTGGGGAAAGGCTTTTACCAGAATGCGTATACGCCGTTTTACGTGCTTCCCTTCGCTCATTCTTGTTCTCCACGCCGAGGTGAACCGGTTCGAGATCGAGCATCCTGGCCAGCTCATTGACCACGGATGCCCGATGGCAGGTGGTGTGGTCCTTCTCGTAGCACATCAGGGCCACGTTACCCTTGATCTCCTGGGTCAGCTGCTCCAGGAGGTCCATCTGCTGACTAAGGTGTTTATCGTAAGCACGGAAAAACCGCTTGTAGTTCCAGTCTTCGCGCAGCTGGTGGCGGACCGTCTTGGGTGAACCTAGTTGCTTCTCATGGCGGTAATCGATGCCGGCTTCGGCCAGCGCTTCTTTAAGTGCCGTCTTGGAAAACCCTTTACGCCGTGAAATAGGCAGCTCCCGGACATCCAGCAGCACGTTCGTCTTGGCGCGCTTGAGCGTGGCTAGAAAGTCGGCCAGATCTGCGCCTTCGTAGCCGATCGTATAGAGCTTCTTCATGGTACTTCTCCCGTGATCCCTGGTTGTTATGAATTCATCTTCTGCTTGAGCTGCTCCGCCTCCAGGAAGGTATCGATCAGTTGCATGATCTGCTTCCTGGGTCGGGGGTCGAGCTTCTGAATCTGCTGCAGGCGCCGTTCCAGGCGCGTATCCGGCTTACGGGTCTTCTTGACCGGCTTGATACCGAGCAACTCATCGGTGGACACGCCCAGGGCCTTGGCCAAGGCGGGCAGCTGGGCTGCCGGCGGATGCTCGGCGCGGCCTTCGTAATGCGAAATCATGCGCTGGGAAATCCCCAACTCCTTGGCCAGATCCACTTGCGTGTAACCGGCGGCCTTGCGCAGCTCGGCCATGCGCTGTGCGAAGTCGGATCCCTGGTTGTGCTTCTTGCTGGGCATTGTTATACCCTACGGCTGATCTGATGCCCGGCATTGTAAACGTGGGTTTACATGGCCCTTCCCAAAGCGGTTGGCGCAGTATACATCATATGTATATTCTCGCGTCTAGTAAAAAATATGTACATTTGGCTTCTCCATGCCGATTAGCGCTTCCAGTAATACCGCAAACAATCGCGCCAGGGTCGGGCAGCGAGGCCGGTATCTTGCGCGATATACCTATGACGAACAGGGGCGGGTGCAGGCGCTGACCTATCCCTCGGGCAGCCGGCTCAGCTACAGTTACGACGCCGCCGGTCAGATCAGCCAGGTGGACTTCACCGTCAACGTTCAGACCCAGACGCTGGCCGGCAATGTGCGCTATGCGCCCTTCGGGCCGTTGACCGCGCTCGACTACGGCAACGGCCGCGTGCTCAGCCAGAGCTTCGACAGCGCCTACCGCATGACCGACCAGCGCGTCGCCGATACCAC
>JASBUE010000141.1 GCA_030148045.1 Candidatus Tenderia sp. | reverse complement strand
CGGTGGCGATGCCGAGCTCGATGGATTGGGGCAGGGAGGATTGGACCACCTTGGCCAGCTCTTTCACCAGCGGGGCCGGATTGAGGGCGACATTCTCGCTTGGGTGGCTGCGGGAGAATGCCAGCATCTGGGTAATGAGATCGCGCGCCTTTTCACCTTCCATGATGACTTCATTGAGATAACGCGCGATCTCCTCTTCACCCAGTTGGGTCACGGCATCCAGGGCCAGGTCGGCATACCCCAGGATGCTGGCCAGAATATTATTGAAGTCATGCGCGATGCCGCTGGTAAGGCGTCCCAGGGCTTCCATTTTCTGGGCCTTGCGGATTTCGTCGTAGAGCCTGGTCTTTTCCTCCTTGGCGCGCGTCTTTTCGGTGATATCCTCGCCCGAGCCGATGGTGCCGCAGAGTCGGCCGTCGTTGTCGTATTGCAAGGTATTGTGCCAGGCGGTCAGGCGTTGTTCCCCCGATGCGGTGAGGACCGGGTTTTCATGCTCGATGGTCTTGATATCCCCGCTGAGCAGTTGGCGGAAGGCGCTTGTTACCTCTTCGCGATATGCCTCTGGAATACATGTTTCGAACCAGTTGCGGCCGAGCAATTGTTCCCGCTTATAACCCAGCACATTACAGGCCTTGCGGTTGATCACGGAAATAGTGCCGTCCGTGTTCAGTCCCACCATCATGAACCGGGCCGCATCCAGATAGTGCCGGGCCAGGTCGCGCTCCCTACGCAGGCTGTTCTGTAGGGCCTGCTGTTCGGTTATGTCCGAGATGATGGCGACAAAACCGGTGAGTTTGCCACTGTCGTCACGCAGGTAATTCCAGTCGATCCGGGTGGGCAGCGGAGTACCGTCCTTGCGGCGGCTGTTTGTGTAATAGGGGGTGGGGTCGGGCTGTTCGGCTATCACAGTGGTTAGATATTTTCCCAGCTGTTCTCGTTCCTCGAGATCATGGATCAGCTCGAAGATGGTCATGCCGATCAATTCGCCGGGTTCGTAGCCGAGCATCTTGTGGTAATTGGGATTGCCGTAGGTGATAAGGCCGTTCAGGTCGATTTCCTTTACACCGTGGGCAATGGCCGAGAGCAGTGAGTCGAAACGTTGCTCGTTGGAAGTCATCGTGGGAACCTGGCTATTGGAATTGGCCTCTAGAGAGATGTTACGGTGCATGCGTGGTATGTGCAATAACGCGCTGGCGCAGACCGTTTTGTTCAGCCGGTTTGGAAAAACCGGACGGTCTCGATAAAGATGCCTGACGCAGCGCGATTGCGGCGCTGTTCCAGCAGCTCCACATACAGGCCGTGTGCCGCGGTGGCGGTTACGCGCAATCGCAGGCTGTCGATGCCAGGCTGCTCCATGGTCCAGTGGGGGCGGAAGATCAGGCCACAGCTATTGCCCGCCAGGGCCGCGCCGCGCAGGTCCTGCATGGCGTGACGGTCGGCCTGATTGACCCAGCTCAGTACCGCGGCGCAGGTGCCGGCGCGCAGGGCGTGTTCCACCGCCCACAGCCCGTTGCTGGTGGCGTGGGGATGGATCATCAGCACATGGCCGAGATCGATCCCCTCGGCCTGCAGCTCCGCGCGGCTGGGGGCGTTGGGCGGCGCAATCATGGCGAGCCAGCGCTTGGCCTGGCTGAGCCGGGCCAGGGCCGGCCAGACCAGCGGCAATACAAGGCGGCTGTCGTCGGCGCAGAAAATCTCGGTAATTCCGCCCACCGGCCAGCCGCCTCGGGGCAGCATGGCGTCCAGCGCCGGATAGCCGGTGCTGATGGCGGCCGCGGCCGGCCGCGCCGGACCGCCGGCGTGGGAAAACTCCAGACTCAGGTTGACAGGTTTCAGAGCGTTGTCCCCTGGCGGATGACACCGACTGCAATCCCTTCGATGGCTAGGAGCTGTTTGCGCAGATCGATCCGAATGGGTTCGAAGTCTGGGTTTTCGGCGATCAGGGTGACGACATTGCCGCGCTGTTTGAAGCGTTTGACGGTGACGTCCTCGTCCAGGCGCGCCACCACGATCTGGCCGTTGTGGGCCGTGGGGCTGTGCTGCACCGCCAGCAGGTCGCCGTCCAGGATGCCGACATCGCGCATACTCATACCTTGCACGCGCAACAGGTAATCCGCCGGGGGGTGGAACAGCTGTGGATCGACCTTGAGGTGATCCTCGATATGCTCCTGAGCCAGCAGCGGCTCGCCGGCGGCGACCCGGCCCACCAGCGGCAGGCCCTCCTTTTCAAGCAGGCGGATGCCGCGCGAGGCGCCCGACATGAGCTCGATCACGCCCTTGCGGGCCAAGGCCTTGAGATGGTCCTCGGCGGCATTGGCGGAACGAAACCCCAGTGCCTCGGCGATTTCGGCGCGGGTCGGCGGCATGCCGGTCTCGACGATGAAATCGCGGATCAGCCCCAAGATTTGCTGCTGCCTGGCGGTGAGTTTTTCCATGGTATGCGCACCCCTGAGTATTCGTACAGTATGCTGTAATTATACACAGTGATCTGCCGGGTGCAAGCCCTGTATGGGCAATCACCGGGCCACTGGCTACTCCAGAAAGCCGCGGGTGGCGGGGTCGAGGGTGAGCTTTTCGGGAGGTGCCACCATTTCAGGTGTTTCGACTTCGGGTGTAATGGTAGTGGCTTGTAACGGCAATATTTCTCCATCCATGGAAAGATAGATATCCGATTCGATCAGCGTATCGTTTTGCGCAGCATCATTGAATGGCAGCTGCGGATCGTCAATGGGTATCCGGTTTCCGACAACCCCGGGGAGCGGCACCGGCCCGTTGCGGGGAGATGATGTCTGAGCGGGGGCGGCGGCCTGCGCAGCCGGCGTCGTCACTTCCACAGTGGGTGGGGTCGATATCCACGGGGCCGGTTTTTCCAGCGTGAACGAATTGACGGCAAAGAGCCCGGCCAGGCCGACGACGGTGACGCCGATCAGGGTGGTGCGCAGCAGATGGTTGCTGCCATAAGGGTTGGCCGTCGGCGTCGGGGTTGCCGGTTTGTGCGGGACGGGCTTGGCCGCCGGCCGCTTGATTTCGGTGATCCGCGGTGGCTTGGTCTTCACATCTGCCGCCCGGGTTTTTTCGATCTGGTAGACGGCGTTGCTGTCGGTAAAGCTGTCATCCGGCACTTCGTCCACGGTGGCGCCCCAGTAGTCCGCCAGTGAGCAGTAGGCGTTGCCTTGTTTGGTCTGGCTCAACACCTGTTCGTGTGTGCCCCGGGTGTGGCGGTTGTCTTCGGTGGTGGATGGTGCATCGCTTTTATCCGGCTGCGTTGCATCCGCTGTCTGCGATGATCCCATCTGCCTGAAGGCGAGGTAGGGAATGGCGCCAGCCAGACCGCCGTCGAGAATAAAGGCGTCAAAGCCGTGGCGGTTGAGCAGAAACGCCGCCACCGAGCTGCGGCTGCCGTCATCGCAATAAAGGATGTATTTGCGGTTGTGTTTCAGGCTCTTGAGTTTGAGACGCAATACCGGCAGGGGAATGTTGACGCTGCCGGGAATACTCATGGCCTTGAACGCATCCTGGAGGCGGATATCGATAAATACCCCGCCGGTGGCGGCCATGGCCCGGGCCTCGTCCCAGGTGATGGTGTTGAGCAGGGGGGCGGCCAGTAGCTCGGCAAAATCCTTTTTCGACAACCGCATCAGGGTGCCGTCTTCCTGCATGGTGACGGTGGCGGCGCGCGCGGACGAGGTGAGCAGGGACTCTTCACCGAAGGCGTCGCCGGCGTGCAGTTCGGCCAGCTTGATCGGGCGGGCGGCGGCGTCGGGTCTGCGCGACACCGTGGCGCGCCCCTCTTTGATGACATAGTAGAAGTCGTCGTTGCTGTCTTGTGTTACCACGGTTTGGCCAGCCTTGAAATGGACCTCGTTCATGCGTTCCAGTAGGGTGCTGATCTGGGGCTCGGAAAAGCGTAACAGGCCGCGGGATTGCAACAGCCGATTCATCCATTCATGGTCCTTGCCGGTTTCCATTTCGTTGACCACGTAGGCGTTGGGATTGGTCCAGTTGAGGAACAGGTCGAGCATGTCGGCGTCGAAGCTGATCAGCACCGATTCCTCAAGGGCTATGGCGGATGCCTGACCGGGCAGATGGCGGCCGATGGCTTTGCAGGCCTCCGGGCTGCCGCCTTCGATGATGGTTTTCTTGCCGGCGCCGAGCAGTTCGATCTTGCCCCTGAGCAGATAAAAGACCTGTCTGTCCATGTCGTCCTGGTTGAATACAGGGGTGCCGGGGGAGAGTTGAATGCTGATCGAAGTGCGCAACAGTTCCTGGGCGTCTGCTTCGCTTAATTTGTCGAGCGGGGCAAAGTTTCTCAGCTCGGTACCGCTGAGCAATTGGGCGGTTTGTTTCATGCTGTTCTCCATAACGCGGCCTGGGTGTCAACTTCCAGATTGGTGGGTCGAGGGCGATATCAGCTTTATTCACCAGTGTTTTCGGTATCTTATTTGGATTACCTAGCCTCATGTGTGAGCCTGTTCCCATCTCTTGTGTGAAGGGGTTGGCGGAAATGGAAAAAAGAGTTCCCCGGCCAGGGTGACCGGTTATTTCCGGCCGCTCTATACATTGTGGTGTGAATTTTCTAAGCTTGGTGATATGCAAATGGCGTGCAAGGCCATGCTTGATTCTTTAAAGATCTGCTGAATACATACCGGGAGGAGGAAACACTATGTCCGAGCTTGCAGTGGTAATCGGGGGGTGGTACCAGGAACCCGGCGGCCAGATTTTCGAGGTGGTGGCCCTGGATCCTGACGAGCAGACCATCGAGATCCAGTATTTCGACGGCGATGTGGAAGAGCTGGATTTCGACACCTGGGATGAGATGGTGCTGGAGGCCGCCGAGCCCCCCGAAGACTGGACCGGCGCCTTTGACGAGATCGAGCGCGACGACCTGGGCTACAGCGATGTCGCCATGCGCCCGGAAAACTGGGCCGGACCGCTCGGTGCCCTGGACGCCATGGAGTCTGAGGATTAGAGCCGAGCGCATGTCGACTATTCGGGAGATGATCGCAACCATCAGGGCCGAGGCAAAGAGTGCGGCCGCCTGGACCGGCGCCGCCGCCATCAGCGAGCGGGTGCTGGCGGTGATGGCTGACGTGCCCCGTCATGAATTCGTTCCCGCCGAACTGCGCCATTCGGCTTACGAAGATCATCCCCTCCCGATCGGTCACGGCCAGACCATTTCCCAGCCCTACATTGTTGCCCTGATGACGGATCTGCTGCAGCTCACGGCCAACGATGTGGTGCTTGACGTCGGCACGGGATCAGGTTACCAGGCCGCCGTGTTGTCGCGGCTGGCGAAAAAGGTCTACAGCCTGGAGAATGTCGCTGCGCTGGCGCATCAGGCCCGGCAGCGCCTGCGGCGGCTCGGTTACGACAATGTCGAGGTGGTGTGGGGTAACGGTTTCAATGGCCTGCCGTCACATGCGCCCTTCGATGCCATCCTGGTGGCTGCTGCGCCTGAGCGGATCCCCGACGCCCTGGTGGAACAGCTGGCACC
>JASBUE010000131.1 GCA_030148045.1 Candidatus Tenderia sp. | reverse complement strand
ACGGCAAGTACACTGCCGCTCAATGCGCCTTGTCCCGTGAAAAATGGGCCGCCGGCGCTTCTCCGAAATTAGTGTTAACAGGCCCTAGGTTGCCGGGTTAATAGTGGCCGGCGGCCCCATCACCCCACAATTCCACCAGGCGCTGATCACGACCGCAGTTCCAGCTGTAGAACTTGTAGCGCACCGGGTTCTTCTTGTAATAATCCTGGTGATACGTCTCGGCCGGGTAGAACTCGCCCGCTTCAGTGATCTCGGTGACGATGAGCGCATCGAAGGGCTTGCTCTTTTGCACCGCCAGCTTGGAGGCCAGGGCCGTCCGGCGCTGGGCCTCGTTGAGATAGAAGATGCCGGTGCGATACTGGTCGCCGTGATCGCAGAACTGGCGGTCCTTCACCGTGGGATCGATGGTGTGCCAGAAATAGTCCACCAACTCGCGGTAGCTGACCTGCCCCGGATCGAACTCGATCTTGACCGCCCCGGCGTGACCGGTGCCGCCGCGCGACACCTGCTTGTAGGTGGGGTCATCCACGTGCCCACCGATATAACCGGAGGTCGTGCCGACCACGCCCTCCACCTTGTCGAAGTCGCTCTCCACACACCAGAAACAACCACCGGCGAAGATGGCGCTCTGCGTCTCCGCCCGCGCCGGCAGGGACAACAGCGCCCCCGCGAGAACCAATAACAGAAATCTGTAGTTGAGACTGCCCATGACATTGCTCCGTCGGCTTTTTTATCGATATGCTTGAATATTAGAGCGCAAATATCACGAAAACATCCCGGCTTTATCTCCAAATTTTAGCGGTCGGCGGAGAGAACGCCGCATCCCGGGAACGGAGACGGGGAAAATGGTGCCGGATATAGGATTCGAACCTACGACCTACGCATTACGAATGCGTTGCTCTACCAGCTGAGCTAATCCGGCTAATGTAACTGGCGGGAAACGGCGGTTATTGTAAACAGTATGCGGAAAAACGACCAGACGGGCGATGTCCACATTCAGCCCCACGACCGTTTCTGGTATCATTGCCCGCTTTTCCAGTACGGGATAAGGGCCGGACCATGACAGCCAGGATCATTGATGGCAAGGCCATTGCCGCCGATATTCGCCGCAACGTCAAGCAACGGGTGGAGCACCGCCTGGCCAAGGGTGAACGCGCCCCCGGACTGGCCGTCGTGCTGGTGGGCACCGATCCCGCCTCACAGGTCTATGTCAACAACAAACGCAAATCCTGCGCCGAGGTGGGCTTCGTCTCCAAGTCCTTCGACCTCCCCGCCGAGACGTCTCAGGAAGAACTGCTGGCCGTCATCGACCGGCTCAACGAGGACGACGGGATCGACGGCATCCTGGTACAACTGCCCCTGCCGCAGCATATCGATTCCGAAACGGTGATCGAGCGCATCCACCCGGACAAGGACGTGGACGGCTTTCATCCCTACAACGTCGGCCGCCTGGCGCAACGTATTCCCCAGCTGCGCCCCTGCACCCTCTACGGCGTGATGACCCTGCTGGAACACACCGGCGAGGAGATCCGGGGCATGGAGGCGGTCGTGGTGGGCGCCTCCAACATCGTCGGCCGCCCCATGGGGCTGGAGCTGTTGCTGGCCGGCTGTACCGTCACCACCTGCCACCGCTTCACCCGCGACCTGAGAGGCCATGTCGGTCGCGCCGATCTGCTGGTGGTGGCGGTGGGCAAACCCAACTTCATCCCGGGCGACTGGATCAAACCCGGCGCCATCGTCATCGATGTCGGCATCAATCGCCTGGAAAGCGGCACGCTGGTCGGCGATGTTGAATTTGACGGCGCCGTCCAGCGTGCCGGCTGGATCACACCGGTGCCCGGCGGCGTCGGCCCCATGACCATCGCCACGCTGCTGCAGAATACCCTCTACGTCGCCGAGAGCCTGCACAACGATCGGGTACTGTAAAAAACGGCAAGTTCAGCGGATAAACGCCCGTTATTCATGAACTTGAATCGGGTAGGTGGCCTTGGCAAAGGCCATCATTGATTCGCTATGACCCTATTTTAGAAGCTATAGACCCGGCCGATCGATTAGGCACGCCGACCTCCGGGTGAACGACAGCGGCGCCGCTCATTCCGGTCTGCGCGCCACCACATGCAGATAGGGCTCCCGCTGCGCATACCGAAGCTCCAGGCGCAGCGTCTCCTCCAGCGGCCGCGTATCGCGCAGCCGCTTGTCCAGATAGTCGTAGATGACGCGCACGCCGGCATGGCCGATCACCGGCATGTTCCATTGCCGCAGCCAGGATTCGACTTCCCGCAGGCTCAAGGGATGATAGGGCGCCTTACCCTGCAGCACGCCGTGCGCCAGTTGCCGCGAATCAGGTTGCGAAAGATCAGGGCATCCCGGTTGTAGAACATCAGCGACAGATGACCGCCCGGCCGGATCAGACCGAACAGCTTGTGCAGTGCCTGTTGTGGTTGCGCCAGCCACTCTAGCACGGCGTGGCACAGCACCAGGTCGAAGTCACCCAATGCGTCGGCGCCGAAACCGCAGCCGCCATCCAAGATGCGCTGCGCGGTTTCTTTGATGTTAATCGCGGCACAAGCTGGAGCAGATGTTGCCAGACGACGGCGAGGCGAATCTCGCCCTTGACGTTGCCGTAAATATTACGGGCAAAGCGCTCGGCGAGATCGTCGAAGTTACGGTCCTGCTGGATCACGGCATGACCCCATCGCAATGAATTCTTCAGATGGGATCAATGTTAACCGAGCGGCCCGGCCACCGCACGCGCAGCGGCCGGGGTCGGCTCATACGGCCATCAGCCGCCTGTGGCGATACGGTTCCTGGAGCGGTGCCTCGTCGTCATAGATATCCCTCAACTCGGGATGGGTGCGCAACACCTTGGGCATCATTTCACTCACCGGATAATATGCCGGCACCCGCATGCCGTGGTAGTCCACCGGCATCCCCAGCGGCTGAAAGCTGATGCCGATCCGCTGCAGCAAACGCAGCAGGGTGGGTTCCATGGCCGCATAACAGTAGTGAACATTGTGCTCTTCGCACATGCGGAATGCGGCGGCGATCAGTCCCAGGGTGATCAGCGGCAGATGGCGCCGATTGAAGTGCGGGTGGAGATGGGTGTTGTCAGACTCCCCGTCCCGGCACACCCCCCAGATCAACCCTTGCTCCGCGACCCGGCGGCGATATACCTTAGAGACCGAAAAGCGGGAGATCTCGCCGATGGCTTGGCGCGGCAGCGCCGCCAGGTG
>JASBUE010000130.1 GCA_030148045.1 Candidatus Tenderia sp. | reverse complement strand
GCCATAATACCCAGGGTAAAGATCGTGGTCAGCTGGCCGCGGAAGCTTTTCGGTTTGGATTGTTTGGAATGCCTGGTCATATTCTGCCGCGTCTCTATTTCAGCGGATAAATAATATCGAAGTGTTCACGCTGGTCACTGGAATAGCGCAGACCCAGGTGGGAGGCTGTGCGTTCGTTCACCGACACCTTAAGGCTGGATAGCGGTAACAGCACAGCTTGTCTCCGCCCAATCTGCTGCAGGCCCAATTCGGCCAGGCTGTAACCCATCTGGTAGTGATCGGGAAACAGTGCGAACAGGGCGCCGCGCCTGGTATGCGAGGGGTTGTTCGAGAACAGCACTACGTTTCGTTTCCACGCCGCCTCCAGTACGATGGGCAATATCGTCTGATCCGGCAGCACTTTGTCGAGCAATAGCCAGATACCGTCGGAGGGGCCGCGCGCCTGTTGCAGGATATCGCGGAAGCGATGTGCTGCGTCACGAATGTCTGTGGCCGCCAGCGCGATCAACGCAATGTCGTATTTCTTGGCTTCCTCCCTGGCGAGTTGAATCAGCCAGCCGCTGTTTTCCTCGCTATAGACGGTGAATACTCGTTTGACGGTGGGTGCGATGATTTCCAGGTAGGAAAAAAATTTCGCCGGGGAGCCGGCCAGGCTGATGCCGCTTTGTCCCTTGGGCGTCATGATCATGCCGCCATGGATGACGGGCAGTTGATCGCTGAACTGCTGGGCAATATCGTAGCTGGAGTGGCCCAGGGCGATGACGGCATCGATGTCGTCCGCATCGATCTGTTGCTGTATCTCTTCTTTCCCGGTGGACTCGGTCAGTGTCAATGTTCTCGAGAGCACGCCATCATGTGAATTTACCCCGGCGACAATCTCTGCATACACGCGGTCATAGGCGGCATTGAGCTTGGGAAACAGGATTAGTAGTTTGGCGCTGCTCTCAGCAGCCCCGGCCGGTGAAATCATCCCCAACACAACAATCAGCAGAATGCCAATAAAGCGAATCATGTGTCCCTTTATTTAAGTTATCCATCCGGTCCGGTCACCGCCAGCGACGGTAAAGCAACTGGACGTGCCCCGTGAGTTGGTAACGATCGACTGCGCCCCGGTCGAACGTACTATGGTTTTTCGTAATTGCCGGCCTCCGCATCCCTATCGGCCAGGCCGAGACGTTTATTAACCCCTGTTCGATGGTATTCACCGGCACCGTTATCCTCACCGGCCACGCCCATGGGGTCAACGGTTTCGGCAGACGAGTGTTCATTATTTCCGTCTTGGTAATAACTACCGTTGACCAGGTGGTGCGGTGAACAGATCGGTGTTGTTCTGTTGTTGCTGCAACAGCTTTTTGAACTCCTCCATGCTCATGCTGGGTTTGGAGAATTCGGGCATGACCACGCGGACGGCATTATGGATCACCATTGTCGAGCCATCCTTGTCGCTGATCTGCAGGTCATAGCCGCCGACGCCCAGCGTTTCCGGCAGGGTGAGCTGGATTTCGGCCATTCCCCGGGTCTGCCGTTCCAATGGCGGCAGGGGGCGCAGGGCGGTGATAGTCTCTGCGCCGCTGATGTAAACCACCCCCCGATGATAGGTGATATTGCCGGCGTGGCTCAGCAAGGGGTAGCGGCTGGTGGTGCTGATCAGCGTCGCTGCGGTACTGATCAGCAGGTCCCGGTCGCCACGGGCCAGACCGGTGATGTTACCGCCCACCTCTATTCTGTCGACTTCTTCCAGTTGCAATCTGCCTTTCAGGTTGATTACGGCGCCGCCCGAAACGACGTGGAGCTGGCCGCCGCCACAGTGGAGCTGCCGGGCTCCGGCGGCGAGTTCGAATACGGTGAGCGGCTCGAACTCGCCTTGTTGGTTCAGGCGCACGACCTCGACGCCCCGCCCGGTGGCGAGGTAAAGCAGTCCGTCATCAAGCCACAGGTCATGGGGGTGGATAGCCAGGCGGGCCAGCTTGCGGGGTGAATCGTGGCGTATATCGAGGGCAACCAGCCCTTCGCGACTGTCGATCAGGTAGGCGTGTTGTCCATCCGCCGCCACGGCGCCAACCTCGCCGCGGGTATCGTAACTGTCCACCCAGCGCAGGTTGAAGGGGTTGCTGATATCGACAATGGCCAGGCCGCCGTCGCCGGCGGCGACGTAGGCGCGCTTGCCATGGAGGACCACCCGGCGCGCCTGGCCGGGAAAGCCGACGCCGGTGGTCCAGGTGGGGTTGAGCGGATTTTTGATGTCGAACACCTGCAGGCCGTTGCTGCCGTGGGCGACGAAGCTGTAGTTGCCGCGGGCGGCGATGTCGTGTACGTGCCCGCGGTTATGATACCCGCCCACCGCCCGTGGCCGGGTCGGGTCGGAGACGTCG
>JASBUE010000129.1 GCA_030148045.1 Candidatus Tenderia sp. | reverse complement strand
CTCGCCCTCGACAAAGCTGCGCTTGATCAGGGTGCCTTCCACCCGCGCCCGCACCTGGGCGGCGCGCACCGCCTGTGTGCGACCGACGGACTCGAGCCGCAGCGGCACCGTTTGGGGCTGGACCGTCACCACCTCCACCTCCACCGGGCCGCCAAACATGCCGCCGTCGGCCGCGGGTTCGCCCGGCGCCTGATCGCAGGCCGCCAACAGCACCGCCAGGCCCACGACGGCGCCGCGGCATATTAAGGCGGATAAAAGAAAAAAACTAATCATCATGGCGGCGGTTCCTTGCTGTTGAGTCCGACGGCAAGCGATTTGAAAAATATTGACAATGGCCAAGAGTACATACATACATGTCTGTATGTAAATATCACGGACGCGAAATTTTATTACGGTTAAAAGACATCCCGTCAAAAAATCCGGATAATTATCACTCCACAATCTGAATTTACCGATATGCCGAGAAAGACCAAGGAAGAAGCCCGGGAGACCCGCAACCGCATCCTCGACGCGGCAGAAGAGGTGTTTCACCGCAAGGGCGTCTCCAACACCTCGCTGGCCCAGATCGCCAGCGCCGCCGGGGTCACCCGCGGCGCCATCTACTGGCATTTCAAGAACAAGGCCGACCTCTTCGACGCCATGATCGAGCGCCTCATCGCCCCCTGGGAGGCGATGGCGGCGGAACTCGAGCTGCTGCGTGCCGGCGAGCCGCTGGAGTGGGCCCGCAGCGTGGCTATGTACGTGCTCGAGCGTCTCACCCAGGACCGCCACTACCAGCGGGTGCTGGAGATCGCCTGGCACAAGTGCGAATACGTGGGGGAAATGGCCGAGATCCGTGACCGTCATCTGGAATGCGGGCATCGCTACATCGGCATGATGGAGGGGGCGCTGCGCAAGGCTCAGGGGCTGGGGCAACTACCCGGGCATGTCGATCCGCATCAGGCCGCCGTCGGGCTGCTGGCGTTGATGGACGGGTTGATCGTCAATTGGACCTTGGAGCCGAAGATGTTTCCCTTGGCGGAGTATGCAGGGCCGATTATCGATTGTTATCTTAAGGGGTTGGCGGCGGAGAAGTAGGATAATAGGCCGTGCGCTTCGGAGGCATTCGACGCGGGGGTCAACGGTCTTGTTTGCGCCACGTGCTACGGTCTTGGGGGCAAGGTTAAAAGCAAGGTGGTTATTTAAACCACGTCGTGTTGGGCTTCACTCCGTTCAGCCCAACCTACAGTTCTATGGTAGATTGGGGGTGTTTCAGATGTAGGTTGGGCTGAACGGAGTGAAGCCCAACACGAGGCGGCTAAAACCACAACCATCTTTGTAACTTAACCCAATCCCGCTCGACGCCGCTATCCAGCAACCTGCTTCGTCTCCCCGATCCGCAACAAACTCGGCAACAGAATCAGGGTAAACAGAGTGCTCACCGCCAGCCCGCCCACAATCACCCCGGCCAAGCCGCGATACAGCTCCGTCCCCGCCCCCGGCACCAACAACAACGGCAGCATGCCGAACAGGCTGGTGAGGGTACTCATCAGAATCGGCCGCAGGCGCAGGTGCACCGCCTGCTACACGGCGTCGCGCCGCGCCAGCCCCTCGCGCTCGGCGGCGCGGGTCTGGTGCACCAGCAGGATGGCGTTGTTGACCACCAGGCCGAGCAGGATGACGAAACCGATCATGGTGAGCAGGTCCATGGGCTGTTTGATGCCCGCCAGATTCATGAGGAACAGGGTCGCCACCCCACCCACCGTGGCCAACGGGATGGTCAGCAGCACCAGCAGGCTGTCTTTGAAGGAGCGGAACAGGGCGCTGATGAGCAGGTAGAGGATGGCGATGGCCAGCAGGAAGGTGCCGCCCATGCTCTGCAGCGTGGTTTTCAGCTTGTCGGCCGAACCGGAGTAGCGGATAAAACCGTCCTCGGGCAGGGCCGCCTCGATGGCGGGCGCCACCTTGGCCTGGATCAGGTCAAGCCCCTCCTCCACCGACATTCCCTCGGGCATACGCACCTGCAGGGTGACGGTGCGGCGCCGGTCGATGCGGCGCAACTGGTTGGGGCCGGCGGTGCGTACCACGGCCACCAGCTCGCCCACCGGCTGGATGCCGCCCTCGGGCGTGGCCAGCGGCAGGGCGGCCAGTTCCTCCGGGGTGGCCCACTTGTCGCTGCGCAGGATCACGTCGAGACGCTGCTCGCCGTCGAAATAGTCGGCCACGTAGAGACCGTCGCCCAGGGCACGCAGAAT
>JASBUE010000127.1 GCA_030148045.1 Candidatus Tenderia sp. | reverse complement strand
GCGGCGCCGTATCCTGGGCCGTCGCCGGCCTCGCGGGTGAGCATCGGATCACCGCGGGGTTCGAGGCGGGCGAGGAGTCCGTGCTCGTAGCGTCCGACGCGGGAGGTAACTGGCAAGTCCATCGCGTCGATCTGGAGACCTGGACGGCGGACTTGCTGGTCACGGCCGCGAATCACACGACCGAGCTCGGACCGGTGCGCGGGATGGTCACCGAGGTGGTGGCACCCCCCTGTTTCGCCACCGTGGCGTCGATCAGCAGGGAATCCGGCTTGATCAACTCGGCGAAGGGTACCAGGGTGAGGGAGTATCGGGCCGGGTCGCCGGCCTGCTCCTCCTTGACGGTCACCGCCACCGGCTTGTCCACCACCTTCACGGTGTCGCGCTTGGAGCGCTTGAAGGTCATGCCGTCGACGAGCAGTTCGTACTCGTAGTCACCCGGGATGAGCTGACCGCCCACCTTGGCGCTGAAACGGCCGTCACGGGCGCGCCGGTCGATATCCTCGCCGTCGTCCTTGACCGGGATACGCTTCTGCTGTTCACCACCGCCGGATCTTGCCAGGGAGATGTGAACGAAATCCAGGAATTCGGGCTTGCGGATCACCTCGCCCTCCTCCTCCAGTTCGACGTAATAGGACATGACGTCCTCGGCCATCATCACATTGGGCAGGCGGCTGGCGCGCACCTTGAGATCGGTGACCACCATGACGCGGTTGTCCGGGTCCAGCTCCGCATCCACGCACCATTCACCCGCCATGGGCGCGTCGATGGTGATCAGGTCATAGCGCTCCTCGTGACGCCAGCGTACGTTCTCCTTCTCGCTGCGGAAGTCGATCTTCTCGCCGGCGGGGGTCTGCAGAGCGGCGTTCTGGGAACCGGGTTTTCTGAAGATCAACAGGGTCAACTCGCGGATGCTGTCATCCACCAGCACCCGGTTGTCGGTCAGCGGCAGGGTCTCCACCGGCACCGACTTTTCGAACAGTTTGAGAAAGATACGCTCCAGCTGGGAGGCATCCTTGGCGACCTCGTTCCATCCCGCAGTGGTGGAGGAGAGCTGACGCAGGAAGGCCTTGTCGGCGTCGTCGGAAAGGGCGATGGTGTGGATGGTGGCGCCGGCGGCTTTCACCCGTGGCAGGATCTGATGCAGGATGCGGTCGCGCGCCTCATCGTTAACGCCCGGCGCCTTGGACACATCCACCACGCCGTCGGTGAGAAAGATGATGCTGCGGTTGGCGCTGTCGTCCGGCTTATTCCAGTCCCAGGTGGATGTCTCCAGCACAGCTTCAATATTGGTGAACAGGCCCTTGGAGTTGATCTCGCCGGCGGCCTGGTAGGCCTGTTCCTTCCATGCGCCATCCACCTCGCCGTGCTTGACCAGCATATTGACGTACTGGCCGAAGGTCCAGACGCCGGCCTCCTGGCCCTCGGGGATGAGCTGGGTAATCAGGCGCAGGGCCGGGATACGCAGATTGTTGGGGTCGTTGTCTTTCATGCTGCCCGAGATATCGATCAGCACTCGCACGTCGCTGTGCTGCGACGCCTGGTCGGCGCCCATGTCGGCGGCGACGGAAACGGTTATCCACAATCCGGTTGCGAACAACACAATAAGCCTGAATGTCATTTGAATGCTCCACATGAGTCCATTCATACCCCGAGAGGTAACTCCACCTTCTTTGTCTATCGACCTTATTTAACAATGCTTTAAGGCAAGGTATTGCGGAATCGGGCGAGGACTTTATATCTTAGGATGGCGGATCAGCCAGCAGTGGTGGATCTTGGGATTGCGGGCGAAGTCGTGTGGCAGGGTGCGGGCACCAATGTCTTCGATGGCAAACGTCTCTCCGAGCGCAGGATCAAGCCGGAACTTTCTGAAATTATTGGAGAAGATCAAGGTGCCGCCGGCGTCGAGCAGGGCCATGGCGGCCTCGATCAAAGGCTTGTGGTCGCGCTGCACGTCGAAGGCGGCGGCCATGCGCTTGGAGCTGGAGAAGGTGGGTGGATCGAGGAAGATCAGGTCGAAACGGGCCCGCCTGTAGACACCACCCTGCGTGAGCCACTCCAGGCAGTCGGCCTGGACAAATTGGTGCTGGTCGCCGGTAAAGCCATTCAGGGCCATGTTGCGCCGGGCCCAGTCCAGGTAGGTTTTTGACATATCCACGGTAAAGGTGGATTGGGCCCCGCCCTTGGCGGCATAGACCGTGGCCGTTCCGGTATAGGCGAACAGGTTGAGGAAGCGCTTACCGGCCGCCATCTCGGCCACCATGTGGCGGGTGATACGGTGGTCCAGGAACAGGCCGGTGTCCAGATAGTCGGCGAAGTTGACCCGGAAGCGGCAGCCGTTCTCTTCGATTTCGAAGAACTGCTTTTCCTCGGCCTGGCGGGTGTACTGCGCCGCCCCCTTCTGGCGCTTGCGCACCTTGAAGTAGACATTCTCCTGCGGCAGCTCCAGCACCGCCGGGATCACCGCCAGGGCCTCGCGCAGGCGCAGTCGTGCCTTGCGCGCATCCACCGTCTTGGGCGCCTCGTATTCCTGCACATGGGCCCAGCGCTGTTCGCCCTGATAGAGATCGATGGCCAGGGCGTATTCGGGCATGTCGGCGTCATAGAGCCGGTAACAGCTCACCCCTTCGCGCCGCGCCCAGCGGCCCAGCTCCTTCAGGTTCCTGCGCAGGCGGTTGGCCAGCATCCCGGCGCCGGGGCCCAGTTCTTCTGGCCGGGCCGGACGCGGGCCGCGCTGCCCGCTCATGAACCACTCGGGCTCGATATGGAAACGCAGCAGCCTGCAGGGCAGGGCGCCGTTGAACATGTTGTGCTGTTTTAGCGCCCGGATGCCCATCAGTTTGGCCAGCTCCGGATTGCCGGTGAACACGGCCGCCTGCCAGCCGGAGAACTCTGTCTTTAAACGCTCGCCCAGTTGGCGGTAGAGCGACTCCAGGGTTTCGCGTTCACCCATGCGTTCACCATAGGGCGGATTGACCACCACCAGGCCCTGATCCAGCGTCGCGGGTCTGCGCAACCCGGCGACGTCACGTTTGGCCAGGCAAATGTGCTCATCCAGGCCGGCGGCGGTGATGTTGGCCTGGGCGAACTGAATGGCCTTGCCGTGGCTGTCATAACCCAAAATGGGGGGCAGCCGTTCCAACCCCCGATCGCGGCGCGGCGCCGCCTCGTCCAGCAGGCGCCGCCATAACGCGGCATCATGTTGCCGCCAGGCGTGGAATCCGAAACGCTCGCGCAACAGGCCGGGGGCCATGTCGGCGGCGATCATGGCGGCCTCGATCAGCAGGGTGCCCGAACCGCACATGGGGTCCAGCAGCCCGCCGCCCGCTTGCGCAATGCGCGGCCACCCGGCGCGCAGCAGGATGGCGGCGGCGAGATTTTCCTTTAATGGCGCCGCGCCCCCTTCTTGACGATAACCACGCTTGTGCAGGCTGTCGCCGGAAAGATCGAGATAGAGGGTGGCCTCATCGCGTTGCAGAAAGACATTAATACGGATGTCGGGGCTCTG
Organism: Candidatus Tenderia sp.; assembly: GCA_030148045.1. Lineage (GTDB taxonomy): Bacteria > Pseudomonadota > Gammaproteobacteria > Tenderiales > Tenderiaceae > Tenderia. Next base: position 13,196 of record JASBUE010000127.1, on the reverse strand, counting down.
CACGTCCACCGAGGGCCGCTCGCCGTTGCGCTCCCGGAACTGGTCGACCACAGCGTCCTTGACCTTCTGCGCCCCGAACTGGCTGTGTTTGATACTGGAATTGCGCGCGACGAAGTCGATGACCAGGGTCTGCCGCGGAGTGAAGTGTTCCGACCAGTCTATAGACTGCACGCCTTGGTAAAGCGCCTCGGGCGTCGCGGCGGCAAAGCTGGCCAACGGCAACAGGATACGGTTGGCCGTGCGCGACCAGAGACAGGCGCGATAGGCGGTTTCAAGATCGCCGCTGAACCCGGCCCCGGCGGGCTGTTCGCGCAGCTCCGTGGCGCCGAACGTTTCCAGTTCGGACATGAGTATAGCCACCACCCCCTTGGGCGCGGTGGCGAAGAAATGAACTGGCTGTTTCACTGATGCCCCCCGGCATACGGTCTTCCCCTTTGCCAACGGCACCCATACAAGGGGCATACAGGGGTTAGGGGGGATTTAGAAGTTAAGGGAGGCGTAAATCTGCGCCGCCTGAAAATCCCCCCCCGCCCCCCTTTACCAAAGGGGGGAGTCAGGGGCATTTGATTGCCCATGGCTTAACCGTGATAACGCCGGAACACCAGACAGGCGTTGGTGCCGCCGAAGCCGAAGCTGTTTGAGAGCATGAGTTCGGCGCCGGCCTTATCCTTGCGCTCCAGCAGGATGGGCATGCCCTCGGCGGCCGGGTCAAGGGTTTCGATATTGGCCGAGGCGCAGAGAAAATCGTGCCGCATCATCAGCAGGGAGTAGATCGCCTCGTTGACACCCGCCGCCCCCAGGGCGTGGCCGGTGAGCGACTTGGTGGAACTGATGGCCGGCATGTCGTCGCCGAACACCGCGCGGATCGCCTCCAGCTCCTTCATATCGCCGGCCGGGGTGCTGGTGCCGTGGGCGTTGATGTAGTCCACCCGGCCCTCTACACCTTCCAGGGCCAGGCGCATACAGCGCACCGCCCCTTCGCCGGAGGGCTGCACCATGTCGAAGCCATCGGAGGTGGCGCCGTAGCCCACCAGTTCGGCATAGATGCGGGCGCCGCGCGACTTGGCGTGCTCCAGCTCTTCCAGCACCAACACGCCACCGCCGCCGGAGATGACGAAACCGTCGCGCTCGGCATCGTAGGCGCGCGAGGCCTTTTCCGGCATATCGTTGTACTTGGATGACAGGGCGCCCATGGCGTCGAACATCATGCTCGATTCCCAACCCAACTCCTCGCCGCCACCGGCGAAGACCAGGTCCTGCTTGCCCAGCTGGATCTGCTCCATGGCATTGCCGATGCAATGGGCGCTGGTGGAACAGGCCGAGCTGATGGAGTAGTTGACCCCCTTGATCTTGAAGGCAGTGGCCAGGTTGGCCGAGGTGGTGCTGCCCATGGTCCTGGGCACCATGTAGGGCCCGACCCGGCGGATACCCTTTTCACGCAGGATGTCGGCCGCCGCCACGGTGTTGGCGTGGGAGGCCCCGCCGGAGCCGACGATCAGGCCGGCACGCGGGTTGGAAACCTGCGCCTCGTCCAGCCCAGCATCCGCGATGGCCTGCTGCATGGCGATGCAATTATAGGCCGCCGCATCTCCCATGAAACGGCGCAGTTTACGGTCGATCAGGGCCTCGATATCGACATTGACAGAACCGTGCACATGGGAGCGGAACCCCAGCGCGGCATACCCCTCGCTGAATTCGATGCCCGAGCGACCGGCCCGGAGGGAGTCGGTCACCTCATCCTGATTATTACCGATACTGGAAACGATACCCAGTCCTGTGACAACAACTCGTTTCACTGCTCACACCCTTACATGTTTTCGGTAGAAGTAAACAGTCCAACGCGCAGATCCTTGGCAGTGTAAATCACCTTGCCGTCCACTTCCAATTCTGCGTCGGCCACCCCCATATAAAGCTTGCGCATGATCACGCGGGTCATGTCCACACGGTAGGTCACCAGCTTTTTATCCGGTGTGACCTGGCCGCGAAAGCCCACTTCGCCCACGCCCAGCGCGCGACCACGGCCGGGGCCGCCGCTCCAGCCGAGAAAAAACCCAATCAGCTGCCACATGGCATCGAGACCGAGACAACCGGGCATGACCGGATCGCCCTGGAAATGGCAGTCAAAAAACCAGAGGTCCGGCCTGATATCGAGTTCGGCCATGATTTGCCCCTTGCCGTGCATGCCGCCATCCCCGGATATCTTTGTAATACGGTCGAACATCAACATCGGCGGCAAGGGCAACTGGGCGTTGCCCGGACCGAATAATTCACCACGTCCGCACTGCAGCAGCTCTTCCCGTGTAAAGCTATCCTTATTTTGCATAAATGACTGTTTTGTTGTTATTTCGCCGTCAGCGAGCGACGGTTGATTGCAAGAGCGGCGTACCTGTCGATTCCACTCTTTCCCCACGTATAAATTAGCCGCACATGATAACAGAAATGACCTATCGACACCGCGCCTATTTCCACCCCCCGGCACGCTGGCAAAAAATATTTATATACCAATATGTTAAGGCTGTGTCACCCGCTATTCTATGGAATGGACCTCTATCACCCGTTCAGCCACCACCGACCAGCCCACGGCCAGGCCGTGAAGCTTGACCACATAGCGCTTGCCGCCCTTTTTAGCGGCATGATAGGCGGGACGCGGATCCAAGCCGAGGACCGCCTCGATCAGCTCAGGCAGCCCGGGCAGACTGGCGGCACGTTCCCGGCACTGCTGTTCCGCCAACCGGCTAAAATGTACCTGAAACCTTTGCGCGGGGGCCTCGGCGGCGTAATCGGCGCGTGCTGCAAAAACAAAATCCTGAGCGGGAAGATAAGGCCTGACATCGAGTACCGGCGTACCGTCCACCAGATCCACTCCCCCCAGCAACAGCGAAGCACGGCCGCCGCGCCGATCGATGCCCTCCAGCGCGACCACCGACAGACCGATCGGATTGGGACGATGCGTAGCACGACTGGCAAACACGCCGATCCTGCGGTTACCGCCCAGGCGTGGCGGTCGCACCGTCAGACGCGCCTGCTGCCGCAGACAGTGATGAAACACAAAGGTAATCCAGAGATGGGAACAGCCCTCCAGAGCGGCGCAACTCTCGGTCCGGTCATAGGGCGGCAACAGCTGCAGACGGGCGCGCGCGGATTTAACCAGCCCCGGCTGCCGCGGCACCCCGAACTTGTCACTGAAACAGGAATGAATCACCCCAATGGGTTCAATTGAAAAGGGCATGAACAACCGTTGCTAGCAAACCCGGCAGGCCCTAGAATAAAACAAAGGGCCGCTGATGTGCGGCCCTTTTTAAAAACGCAATCATGGCTAAGCTTGGCCTGATTGCATATTCAACATTGAAAAAACATGTCAAACACGGCTAAAAGATTAAGGCGCTCCCCAACAAGCCAACCAATAGGACAATCGCTGAAAGGCCTCCAACGATTGCAAAATCATCATCACCAGCGCTACGTGGTCCGGTCATAATTTCCTCCCGAGAAATCATCACTTGTTGATGAAAGTACCGGCACTGAGGTGCCGGGTTCCGCACCTGCCTCGTCCTTATCCCCGGCTATCGACAAAGCCCATGCATCGATCCCCGAAACAAGCGCGGCGGGCTTGTTAATACCATAGTAAGCAGATAGACAATTACAAGGAAGAAAATCTAATAACGATAGTCCGGTTTATTATGGAATCCGCTTGGACTCCAACGCCTCCAGCTGCGCCTGAATCGCCTCGACCGAAGGCACGGTCAGGCCCAGCTGGCGGGCGATGGCATTATTCAACTTGACCGAGAAATATTGGGGATGGTGTTCCGGCCCGGAATAAAGCGGGCACTCATTTGAATGACAATTGACCATTTCGGCGCTCTGGCGACCCAGCTGCTCGGGCGACGAATACAGCGCCAGCAACGCCCCGGCCTTCACGTAAGATTCGGAGTAGGCAATCAGCGGTTTCCGCCCCCTCAAACTGGCCAACAACAGGGTTTGTATGGCCCGGCGGTTGAACAGGTAGGGATCGGGCAGCACCAGAATGGCATCGTTATCCATTACCGCGCCCCGCAGCGTGGTCGCGAGGCGCCGGTCATTCTGCAAGGCCACCGGCTGGAGCTTGATCTGCTGGCGCTCGGCGGCAGCGATCAGGGGTTGCGTATGCTCGGCGGAGACCTCGCCATACAGATAGCCCAGCGATTTGATATCCGGCAGGGCGATGCGGGCCAGATTGATAAATCGATAGGCCGGCTGATCGATCAACACCACCTTGTGGTTCCTGGCCAGCATGTCGTTGTCGCGCAACCAGTGATAACTGCTGAGCGGCAGCATGGTATAGATCACGCTGACCTCTTTGAATTCAGCCTGGGCCACCGTCTTGGCCGCCTCGACCCCGGCGGCGACGACCACGCTGTCCGGCGTCAGGGTATCATCCGGCTGGTATTCATCGGCAAGCAGATAGCGCATTTCCTGTCCCGTTTCGGCGGGAAGGAGAGCGGCCTCAAAGGCTTGCCGGAAGGAATGGTAGAGGGGGGATTCCTGGCTGACGAGGAGCAACAGACGTGCCTGTACGTCGGCACACAACACCAACCCTATCAAGACTGTCCAGACCGCCTTCTTCGCTATCATAAGCCGTTCGCCCGCCTGGCCGTGCCGCCCCCACGGCTCAAGCTCTATTGCTACAAGCTCACCTTAATCGTCAGATATGCTGATGAATCCACTTCATTCAAGTGAGGAAAATCGGCCTCGGGCCGCAACACCTCCATCTCTTCATATCTGCCCAGTACATTCCGTGCCGCCAGGGCCAGTTCCATATCGTAGTCGTTCACGGCGAATTGCCTGGCCACCTTGATATCCAGTCGCCTGACCTGGTCGCGCACCTTATCCCGGCTTGCGGATTCCCACCCCTGCACCCGGTCGATGAAGTAATAACCAATCCCGGCGCTGTAACCATGAAAATCCATCATGTAGAGCACGCTGAGACTATTCTCAGGTGCGCGAAACGAGTCTCTTTTTACTCTTAACGGACCCTCCACTTGTACAAGATCTGTGTGTGCGTACCCAATATAAAGGGCCGAATCGTCAATGAAAGTAAACTTGGCCTCCAGTTCCACCCCTTTGACTTCATAGAAATTCCGGTTGGTATAGAGATGGTTATAGCCGCTCAGGTCTGCTACCGGTTCGTTCTTGCTCAGACCGATCAGGCCATCCAAATCATCTTGATAGATTTTGACATCAAGCTCGACCCGATCTTTCATGGGTATGCTGTGATAACCAAGCTCGTATGAGGTGATTTTTTCGACCTTGGTCTGGCGGGTACCGACCCAGAACTCCTCGTAGATATCCGGCCCCGGGCCGATCCGCGTAGCACCACTGTAATAGCTCGAGGTGCCATCATAATGGTAGCGGGCGGCATATTCGAACATCGATGGCGTCCGAATGGCCTTTGAAACGGTCGCACGAACGCTGTGGGCCGGCGAGAAGCGATAGCTAACCCCGGCGCGCGGCGAAACGCTGGTACCGGTGGTGCTGTAGTCCTCCACCATGGCCCCGGCATTGAACAGCCAGGCCCTGCTAAGCGTCCATTCCAGATTCATAAACCCGTACTTGAGGTGATTATGCACCTCTTCATTGCCCATCAGGTTTTCCGCCCCCCAGACCTGGTCGTCACGCGCCCCGCCGCCCCAGGCCGCACGCAACGACTGCGACAGGGTGACGTTATGCTGCAATTCCAGATCATAGCGGCGCGTGCGCCGGCTGAAATCGACATAGATCGGGTCTACCAGCCAATCAAGTCCGCCACCCACCGATCCCAGCGTGATCGGGGCTGTCCAAAAGGTCTCGAAGTTGCGCTGAAAAATGTGATAGAACTGCACGGAGACGCTCTCCCCCACCCCCAGGGTGCGCTCCCACCTGATGTGTTGTTGGTGATTGAGAACGCTCTTCTCGCGATCCGGGCTGAGGCCGGTCGGCGACGATCTGTTTTCCACCCCGCGTGGCCCGGTGCCGACGCCGGCCTCGAAGGTGAACATGTCCGTGCTGCTGAGGGCGTAATCGGCCCGCAGTGAGGCGATCTGGGTGCGCTTGTAGTCAAAGCGCTCGGGGAGTCCGTCATCCTGGATAAAACCAGCCGTCACCCTATAATCAAGCTTGCCGGTACCGCCGCCATGGCGCACGAAGACTTCGCGCACCCCTTCGTCACCGAGATTGGTCTTTACCGAGGTCCCCCTGTCCAGCACCGCATGGCGCGTGATGATGTTAATCACGCCGAGGAAGGCGTTGGCACCGTAACTGGCCGAGTTGGGGCCGCGCACCACCTCGATGCGCTCGATATCGTCCAAGGTGAGGTACAGGGTGGCCCAGGGAATGCCGCCGATGGCGGTGGTGTAGATTGAACGACCGTCGATCAAGACCTGCATCTGGCGGGCATAGCGGTCCTCCGTCAGGCGATAGCTCACCGATGGCGTAGGGCCGTCGTGGTAGCCCACGATAAAGCCGGGCACCAGGCGGAACAGTTCGGGAATCTCACGCGCACCGGAGGCCTCGATCATACGCCTGTCGATCACCGTCACCGCTACCGGCGCATCGATCAGCGCTTGGGAGATGCGGGTGGCGGAAATGACCACCGGCACCTCCTGCCAGTAGGCCTCTTCCGTCAACGGCGGCTCATTCTGAGCCTCAAGTGCCGGCGGAGCAATGATCAAAGCGGACAGAAGTGAGGAATTCAACAACAAACGACTCCCGGGAATCTGTCTCATTATAATTATTCTCCTCACGCCCTGGCGAAATTTGCGATCCGGCCCTAGGAGCCTGTCGTGGATCAAGTCAGGCCGACTCGAACAATCCAAATCCAAAATAATTCAATTATTAAATAATTATGGACACACATCCTACATTCGGCCACCCATAAACCTGACTAATTGTGAACATTATACGATCGTAGACATCTCCCGGCCGGAGGGGGATAAACACCCTAGCCTCACGCCGAAACGCCCCCGCCCCAGATATTGCAACCGCGCCCGATCATATCCCCGGCGAACCACTTCATAAGCGGTGGGGCTCCAGATCAATGCGCTCCAGGCGCTGATCCAGCATCCATACCTCGCCGCAATAGCGTTCGTCACCGGTGCTGGAAAATTCGAACACGAACCTGCGCCTGACCGAGATCCTGCCGCCACGCCCCCGCTTGAGCCCCACCCCGCGCAGCATGATGCCCTGGTCGAGCAGCTGTAACCCCAGTTCGTCGCAGCGGCGCTGAGCCGCGCCATAGGCAAGCTGTCTCACGCCCTGGGTCTGCCACCAGAAAACAACGCCGAGGGCCACTGCGCCGAGGAGTAACAGGTCGAGGAGATAGCCCGCCATCAGCCTAGCACCAGCCGACCGGTCTCCCCGGCCGATTCGGCGTTCGCCGGCGCCATGCCCGGCAGCATGACAAGGAGGACAACAAAAAAACGATTCATCCGCCACTCGACCCACAAATATGAGACTGCATTCACCAGAAAATCTCCGAATCGTTAATGCGGGCATCCTATTCCTTGCCGCTCAACCTCTCACGCTATTCGGGCATTCGTTCACAGCAAAATAACAGCGGATACGAGAATAACTGCACGGCGACTTTTACGAAGAAATCTGCAATGAGCTACAACATAGCGCCAATCAGCGGTTAGATCATAATCGCTGCATACGCATGACGATCCGTCTGGCGGCCTCTATGTCGAAACCGGCCAACGCACCTTCAAGCTCGTCCAGCAACGAGACACGATCACTGCCGGCGAGTTGCTGTCGCAGCGTCGCCAGGCAATCCTGCGCCGCACCCAGATCGACGTCCAGAGATGTCATCAATTGGTTCAAGACAAGGGACACGCCGGCGGCATCGGTGGATAGCTGTTCGCCCGCTACCGACCTCGGCTGTTCAAGTGCCCCCAAGGCGGCCAGGCCATCCACCACCTGCGCCAGGCAGTCCTGCAAAGCGCCCATCGCCGCCCCGGCCGCCGCCGCGTCACTGTTACGGCAGGCCTGCTCCATCCTGGCGGCTGCCTCATAAAGCTGCTTCGCACCGATGTTGCCGGCGTTGCCCTTAAGGGTATGCGCAAGGCGCGCCGCCTGATGCCACTCACCCCGATGAATCAGCTGCTGCAGTCTCGTCGCCGCATCCGCCTGCTTGTCGCGAAAAAGGCGCAGAATCCGCCCATAGGTCGCTTGGTTGCCGTTCAGACGCTGCAGGCCGTCGGCCATATCGATACCGGGCAATGCCGGCAAGGGCTTGTCCGTATCGACGACCGTCGGCGTGGCGGCATCGACGGGCGCGGTCCCCGGCCTGACCCAGCGCGCCAACTCCGCAAACAGCGTGCCGACGTCGAGGGGTTTTGTCACATGGCCGTTCATACCCACCGCCAGGCTCTTGTCCACATCATCGCTGAGGGCGTGGGCGGTCATGGCGATAATGGGCAATTCGGCGTAATGGTTGCCCAGGGCACGGATCCGGCGACTGGCTTCCAGACCGTCCATGACCGGCATCTGGATGTCCATCAACACCACGTCATAGTCCGCCTCTTGCACTGCCCGTACCGCCTCGGCACCGTTTTCCCGGATATCGATGGCAAACCCTGCGCTGCCGAGGATTTCCCGCGCCACCTCCTGGTTGACGAGGTTGTCTTCAACCAGCAGCAACCTGCGGCGCTCGAAGCGGAGTTCCTGAGCGGCATCCCGGTCCCGCGTGTTGTTCTCGTCTTCGATCCGCTCACCCGACAGTCGCATCAAATTTTTATAGAGATCGGCCTGCCGCACCGGCTTGGTGAGCCAGGCATCCAGTTCCGGCACCGTCCGATCACTGTCCACGGCACTGATCATGATCAGCTTCATGTCAGCCAGCGTTGCGTCGGCGCGGATGCTGCGCGCCAGTTCCAGGCCGGTCATCTCCGGCATGTTTTGATCCAGCAGCACGATATCATAGGGCTGTCCCGCCTCGGCAGCAGCGTGCAATTGAGTCAGGGCGTCGTCACCACCCTCGGCCAGGCCGATCCCGGCCACACGCCAACTCTCGAGAATACGTTTGAGCAGTTCGCGCAGGGTTGGATTGTCATCCACCACCAGGAAACGCAGCCGTGACAAGGCCTCCGGAATGCTTTGTCCAGAGGGGTATCGTTCCAATATATCCAGCATTAGCTCGAAGCTGAAATCAGAGCCTTTTCCCGGCGTACTTGCTACACGAATGGTGCCGCCCATGGCCGAGATCAGCTTCTGGCTGATGGCCAGCCCCAGCCCGGTGCCACCGTACTTGCGCGTGTGCGAGCTATCGACCTGGCTGAACGCCTGGAACAGGAGTTTTTGCTGTGCTGCGGAAATGCCGATGCCGGTGTCACGCACGCCAAAACGGATGCGGCCATCTCTCAGGCTAGAGGCATACAACACAATCTCACCCTGGGCGGTGAATTTGATGGCGTTATTGATCAGGTTGGTCAACACCTGGCAGAGACGGGTCAGATCGCACTTGACCCAACGCGGCATGCCGCTCTCCGATAGATAAAGCAGTTCAACCTGCTTTTCGTGTGCCTCATTGGCCAGCAGGGCCACACTCTGCTCCAATAGAGCCTCCAGATCAAAGGGGATGGATTCCAGATCCAACTTACCCGCCTCGAGCTTCGAGAAATCAAGAATATCGTTAATCACCTTCAGCAGCATCTCACCCGAGCCAGTCGCGGTTTCGACGAAACGTTTCTGTCTCGCATCCAGCCTGGTCTTGCGTAACAACTGCAACATGCCCAGCACGCCATTCATGGGGGTGCGAAGCTCATGGCTCATGGTGGCGAGAAACTGGCTCTTGGCTGTCGCTGCCGCCTCAGCAGCCTCCTTCGCCCGTTCCAGGGTATTCTCAATTCGCTTGTGCTCGCTGATGTCGCGATAGCTCCATAAATGGCTGCGATGGGTCTGTCCCTGTTCATCCTCGAAAATGACCGGTACATAATCCTGTTCAAACACGCGGCCATCACGCAGCGTCATCTCCTTGCCGGTGACCACCTTCTCTCTTTCCAGACATTTCCGCCGCCATTGCAACAGCGCGCCGGGCCGAGAGAACAATTCCTGGTTACGCTCGAATTCGTTTTCGCAGTCCTCACCCTCGATCATCAAGGGCAGTTCATCCTTGCCGAACATGTCGCAGTAGGTCTGGTTCAGGGTATAGATCCTGCCCGCCTCGTCCTCCACAAGAAGCCCCGCCTGCAGGTTATCGACCAAGGCGCTCATAAAACCGTAACTGCGCTTCAATTCCAGGGCGGTGTGACGTTGCGTGCGCTCCTTGATGACGGCGCTGAAAATCTGGGCGCAGGTGTTTAAGATCGGCAACAGGCGATCGACGACCGACTCATCATAGCCCCCGGGGCGATTAGCCAGGCCGATCATCCCCAACAACTCTTTTCCCAGATAAACCGGCACACCGAGAAAAGCATTCAGGGAGATATCCGCCCCAGCCAGGCAACCGAACTCCAGGTCGCTGCCCGGATGGTTGTTGATCACCTGCTCGCCGGTGCGGATTACTTTAACGAGCAGGCTGTCCGGGCTATGAAGCTCCAGTGCGCCGAACTCATGTCTATCGCAAGACTCATCCTTCATCTCGCCACAAACGACGCGAGTCAGGGCATATACTTTTATATAAGGGGCGCCCTCGGCATTGGTCATGGCTTCACCGATAAAGCCAAACTCGCTCTCGGTCAGTTCCATAATATCCGGCAACATCCCGTCGAAAAACTTGCGCGGATCACCGCCGGCGATAAAACGCGACTGGGCGCTATTGATGGCCTCAATCTGACGACGTCGAACCTCCAGTTCCAGCTTGGCAGGCCGGCGCGGCGCCGCATACCCCTGCCACCAGGCCGCAACGAGGGCCAGCGCGACAAGCCCCCCGAGCAAACCATATGTAAGCTGGGACAGTGCTTTGGTCTGCTGCGCCACCATGCGATCGATATCGACGCCGACTTCCAGCCTGCCGGACATTCCGTCCCTGAACGCTATCGCCTGTTCCAAAGTGCGCTGAGGCTTCTCGACGTCGAGCTGAGATGGATAGAATAGCCGGCCGCCGGGGCCATACAGTGCCAGAAACCGCCACTCCGGATGCAGTTGTTGCTGGACATAGAGAAAATCGTGCAGCCTCTCGGCATCTGCGAGCGGGAATGAGGCCGCGACAGCAGCGGCGAGCGTCTGCATGACCGCTCGCTGCCCCGCAATGACGGCCTGCTCGGCCTGACCGCGATAGGCGGGCAACAAATAACCATACAGCACAAAGGCGAGCAACAGCAGAATCAGCGACGCCGGAAAAAATCTTATGCGTGAAATCATTGACTACCTTTCCACCCCGCCAAGGTCGTCAGCGAAACCCTGTGCTATCGACAAAAACGATTGAGTGACTGGATGATGTCACGCAGCTTGTCGTCTATCGCCAGCCCCTGCTCAAAGTTGTTGAGTGACTTGTTAACGCCCGCCTGAACCACGCCCAACAACAGCTCCTCCTGCTCCTCAGTCAGGCCGTAACTCAGCAGTGAGTCTTCCATCTGCTTCATTACATCGTCCATGATCTGCATGGAGATCTGTTTTTGCTGTTTCTGCATGGCTTCGATTTCCTGCAGCGCCCTATTGGAATCGGCCACCAGTTCGGCCAGCTGCTGTTGCATCTCCAGCGCGTGCAGTCTGGCCTCCGCCCCTTCGAGCAAAATGGCAACATGGTCCCGCAGCCGGCCGCGCTTGTCTTCGTCGTCGGGCATGTTTTTAATCAACTGGGTGACGGGGCCGAAATTGGCGATAAGGCGCGCGCCGCTATCGCGCAGCCGTCCCGCATCCTTCACCTTTGATAACAGCTCCTTTTCCAGTGGCGGCATGGGCTCCTTGCTGCTGCCATTGACAGGTCCGAGAACCGTTCGTAGTTGAATGCTGTTTTCCAAGCCATAATTTGCAGTCGCCTCCACAACCAGCCGGGCCAGTTCCTCGAAACCGGCAACCGAAAAACTGCGCCTCATGAAGTCCACCACCACCCCCTGCTCGCCCGCACTCGATATGGCCGTCATGGCGGTCTGTATGGCCTCCCTCTTTTCCGCCTCGATAGTGCTACGCAGCTGTTTATCCCTGACGGCGAGCCGGACCTTTTGCAACAGTTCGCTGGGCTGGACCGGCTTGATCAGATAATCATCGCCGCCGGCTTCATAACCACACAACTTTTCTTCAGTGGAATCATGGGCGGAGACAAAAATGACATTAATATCACTGGTTTCGGGCGTATTCTTGACCAGGCGACAGGTATCGTAGCCATTCATTCAGGGCATCTCCACATCCATCAGAATGACATCTGGGCGATAATCGCCGGCGATCATATCCAGGGCCTTTTCGCCACTAGTCGCCACCAGCACCGCATACTCCCGTTTCAGGTTTTCCATTACAAAGTGGATGTCCTCGGTCGAGTCATCCACGATCAGAACACGAAATTTCTCAGAGTCCATGTTTGATATTTCCTCTCCGGCTCCAACTGGTCCGGTTTCTGTTTCAATTGCATGACATTTTCCTCAATAGCCACGGCATCAAAGACAGGCTTTGTGCCGGCCTAATGGCGGAACGCAATCAACTGGGCCTCGGCGGCGCTGCTTGCTTGATAGACATCGGCTGATTAGCGGTTCACTGTAGTATTCCGGATTAGTTGACCATTGGTGGGGTGGCGATCCATGACCAACATGCAGCGCCCGCCCAATGCATGGTCCTGAAGAAAGACCTGGCCGTCGATCTGACAAGTTCTTACTAGGGCTGACCCGTGGTGACAAACGTAAAAAAGCCCGACCTCATCAGGCCGGGCTTTTGTTATGTTGGCGTCCCCAAGGGGATTATTCGGCCCCTTCCCGGGCCTCACCCCTGCGGGGCCAGCGTCGCTACGCTCCGCTGTTCTCCCTCGCTTATCGCTCGGTCGTCGAACCGAAGGGCTTCTGCTGCACCCTCAGATACACCAACATAAAAAAACCCGGCCTTGCAGGCCGGGTTTGTTAATGTTGGCGTCCCCAAGGGGATTCGAACCCCTGTTACCGCCGTGAAAGGGCGGTGTCCTAGGCCTCTAGACGATGGGGACGTTTTTTTGAAAACGTCTTCAGGGCTAGGCCCCTGAAAAATATGGTGGAGCTAGGCGGGATCGAACCGCCGACCTCTTGCATGCCATGCAAGCGCTCTCCCAGCTGAGCTATAGCCCCGAA
>JASBUE010000124.1 GCA_030148045.1 Candidatus Tenderia sp. | reverse complement strand
GGATGTGTACACCGTCCACCATGCAGATGAAGCTGGCCTCCTCGCCCTCGAGAAACTCCTCGATCACCACGCGGTGGCCCGCCTCGCCGAAGGCGTTGCCGGCCAGCATGTCTTTCACGGCCGTTTCAGCTTCCTCCAGCGTCATGGCGACGATCACCCCCTTGCCGGCGGCCAGGCCGTCGGCCTTGATGACGATGGGGGCGCCCTGTTCCCTGACGTAGGCCAGCGCCGACTCGATTTCGGTGAAGCTGCGGTAGGCGGCGGTGGGGATGCGGTGGCGGGCGAGAAAATCCTTGGCGAACGCCTTGGAGCCCTCCAGTTGCGCCGCCGCCCGGGTAGCGCCTAACCAGCGCAGCCCTTCCATGCGGAAGGTGTCCACCAGGCCGATGACCAGCGGTGCCTCCGGCCCGACGATGGTGAGGCCCACGGCGTTTTTACGGGCGAAATCCACCAGCGCCTCGATCTCTTCCACGCCGATGGCGACGTTTTCAAGCCCGACCTCGCGCGCCGTGCCGGCGTTGCCGGGGGCCACGAAAACCTTCTCCACCCGGGGCGACTGGGCCGCCTTCCATGCCAGGGCGTGTTCGCGCCCGCCACTGCCGATGATGAGTACCTTCATTGTTTCTATGATTCCCGAAGCGTTTTTTGCCGACATATCCGTGCCGGCCATTTTAACCCAACACGTCGCCGAATACCTGCCAGATTAGCCCCTAGCCCGCAGCGGCACCATTGACCCCCTTATCCCCGGCAACAAAAAACCCGCGACTGCGGGTTTTTTGCGTCCCGCCATGTTCGCCGCCTCAATGGCGGAAGTGGCGCATACCGGTGAACAGCATGGCCATGTCCTGCGCGTCGGCGGCGGCGATCACTTCTGCGTCGCGCATGGAGCCGCCGGGCTGGATGACAGCGGTGATGCCGGCCGCGGCCGCGGCGTCGATGCCGTCGCGGAAGGGGAAGAAGGCATCCGAGGCCATCACTGATCCGGCTACGTCCAGGCCCTCGTCGGCGGCCTTGATGGCGGCGATCCTGGCGCTGTAGACGCGGCTCATCTGGCCGGCGCCGATGCCGATGGTCATGCCGTCCCTGGCATAGACGATGGCGTTGGATTTGACATACTTGGCCACCTTCCAGGAGAAGGCCAGATCCCGCATCTCCTGCTCGCGCGGGGCCCGCTTGCTTACCACCTTCAAGTCCTCGACGCTGACCATGCCGTTGTCGCGGGTCTGGATCAGCATGCCGCCGCTGACACGCTTGTAGTCCAGTGCCGCCTTGGGCTGCTCGGCCCAGTTGCCGCAGGCCAGCAGGCGCACATTGTTTTTTTTGGCAACGATGTCCGAGGCCTTGCGGCTGATGCTGGGGGCGATGATCACTTCGATGAACTGGCGCTCGATGACGGCACGGGCGGTGGCGTCGTCCAGCTCGCGGTTGAAGGCGATGACGCCGCCGAAGGCCGAGGTGGGATCGGTGCGATAGGCCCGATCATAGGCATCCAGCTGGCTGGCGCCGGTGGCCACACCGCAGGGATTGGCGTGTTTGACGATAACGCAGGCCGGTTCCTCGAACTGCTTAACGCACTCCAGCGCTGCATCGGTGTCGGCGATATTGTTGTAGGAGAGTTCCTTGCCCTGTAGCTGCACGGCGGTGGAGACGTTCGCCTCGCTGGCGCCGCCCTCGACATAGAAGGCGGCCTGCTGGTGCGGGTTCTCGCCGTAACGCAGGTCCTGCACCTTGATGAACTGGGCGTTGAAGGTGCGCGGGAAGATGCAGCGGTTTTCGCTGCTGTGGCCGCCGTCGGTGATGCTGCCCAGGTAATTGGCGATGGCGCTGTCATAGGCGGCGGTGTGTTCGAAGGCCTTGGTGGCCAGGTGAAAGCGGGTTTCGAAACTCACGGCGCCGTTTTCCTTCATTTCACCGAGCACGGCGGCATAGTCGGCCGCGTCGACGACCACGGTAACGTCCTGATGGTTCTTGGCCGCGGCGCGCACCATGGTGGGGCCGCCGATGTCGATGTTTTCGATGGCCGTGGCCAGGTCGCAGTCGGGCCTGGCCACGGTCTGTTCGAAGGGGTAGAGATTGACCACCACCATGTCGATGGGCTCGATTTCATTATCGGCCATGACGGCGGCGTCGCTGCCGCGCCGGCCGAGGATGCCGCCGTGTACCTTGGGATGCAGGGTCTTGACGCGGCCGTCCATCATCTCGGGAAAGCCGGTGTAATCGGAGACCTCGGTGGCGTCTATGTTGTTTTCAGACAGCAGCTTGAAGGTGCCGCCGGTGGAGAGAATCTCCACGTTCATGTTACTCAATTCGCGGGCGAATTCAGCGATGCCGGTCTTGTCGGAAACGCTGATGAGGGCACGTTTGATGGTTGCCATGAATTACTTCCAAAGATTTGTGAAAAATATTTGTAGGGTATTTTGCGGTCGCCCCGGATTCCGTTGCATTCCATCCGGGCGACCAGTTAATCAAGAAGACCGTGGAGGCGAAGTTTCTTACGCAGGGTGCTGCGATTGATGCCGAGGATGGCGGCCGCCTTGGACTGATTGCCGCGGGTGCGCTCCATCACGGAGCTAAACAGCGCCTGTTCCACTTCACCGATCATCATCTCGTACAGATTGCCGGGCTGCTGGCCGTCGAGATCGGCGAAGTAGTTGTTGATGGCGCTGTGGGCCGCATTGCGCAGCGGCTGTTTGCGGCGCTCTTGGAACGGCTTGGGCGCATCTTTTACCACAGCCATCTCAGGCGGCCTGTTGTATGTCCTGCTGTAAACGCTCAAAGAAGTCCTCGGTCATTTTTAGTTGTTCGTCTAGGGTGTCGACACGATTGACGGCCTGGCGGAAGGCGGCGCCGTGACGATGCCCCTTGCTATACCAGGCGATATGCTTGCGCGCCATGCGCACCCCGGTGTACTCCCCGTAGAAATTATACAGATTGTGCAGGTGACCGAGCAGGATGTCGCGCACTTCGGTGACGGAGGGGGCGGCAGGGGTTTCGCCGGTTTTCAGATAGTGGTCGATCTCGCGAAAGATCCACGGGCGGCCCTGGGCGGCGCGGCCGACCATGATGCCGTCGACCCCCGTCTTGTCCAACACCTGTTTTGCTTTTTCGGGCGTGGTGATATCGCCGTTGGCGATCACCGGGATGCGAATCGCCTGTTTGATCTCGGCGATGGTGTCGTATTCCGCCTCGCCGCGGTAGCCGCAGGCGCGGGTGCGGCCGTGCACCGCCAGGGCCTGGATGCCGGACTCCTGGGCGATGCGGGCGATGCCGACACCATTGCGGTTGGCCCTGTCCCAGCCGGTGCGGATCTTGAGGGTGACCGGCACGTCGACGGCGCCGACCACGGCCTCCAGGATCTCCTTCACCAGCCCTTCGTGTTGCAGCAGCGCCGAACCGGCGGCCACGTTGCAGACTTTCTTGGCCGGACAACACATGTTGATGTCGATGATCTGGGCGCCGTTGTCCACGTTGTAGCGGGCGGCCTCGGCCATCATCCCGGGGTCGGCGCCCATGATTTGTACCGACTTGGGTTCTGTCTCGCCGCTGTGGTCGGCGCGCCGTTTGGTCTTTTCGCTGCCCCACAGCAGGGAATTGGACGACACCATCTCGGACACGGCCATGCCGGCGCCGAGCTGTTTGCACAGCTGGCGAAAGGGGCGGTCGGTGACGCCGGCCATGGGGGCCAGGATGAGATTGTTGTTCAGTTTGTAGGGGCCGATTCTCATGATGACTGACGCCTAAGCTGTTCCCACGGGAGAGGCCTGCCGAGCCGGACCGAAAATGATACCCCTAAACCGGCGTATTAGAAAGGTGTTGATTAAAGGAAATTGAATTCGAATCCCACCGCCTCGGCGCCGGGATCGACCAGTTCCAGTACGATAGTGGTGCTGCTGTTGTCACGAAAGCCGGCGGCGACATCGAGAGAGGGATCGACCAGATATTCCTCGGGCAGAAAGCGCCGGCCGGCGATGGGGTGGCCGGTGATGTCGTGCAGAACCAGCTCCACCACCGGAAACGGCTGGGTGAAACCGGCCTCGTTGACCATGGTCGCCTTGACCAGCAGGATGTCACGGTTGTCCGGGTGGCTGCGGATGTCCCGTTGCGTGAGCTTGATCTGTTGCGGTGCCCGCAGCATCGGCACCTCGCACCCGGCCACCTCGCATAGCATCTCCAGTGCCGGGCGCAATGGCGGGGTTTGGGACAGCTGATCCAGGTTGAAATAGGCGTACTGGGCCGCCAGTAGCAGGAGCAGGGGCAGGCTCAGCAATCCCCAGAGCAGGCGCTTGCCGCCGCTGCCGCCCTGCTGGACCTGCAGCGCCTCGATGAGCTGTTGCGAATGATCGCGCTTGATCGCGGTCCCGCTGATTGGGGGGTGGTGTTCGACTGCCTTGGCGGCTGTGGTGGTGCCGCTTTCCTGCCCGGTCTCAGCCGGGGCGGGGTACTCGGTATTCGCCGGTGGTTCGTCGATCAGGTGCTGCAGGGCGTTGAAGGTGCCGAAGCAGCGGCCGCAGCGCACCTCGCCATGGGCGCGCTTGAGCTGTTCCGAGGTGACGCGAAAATAGGTGTCGCAATGGGGGCAGTGGGTATACATTCAGCTGTGATTAGGTCGGCTGTGCTGCGGGCTTGATCCGGTCATTCATCCGCATCTTTGGCAATCTATCGGCGCCTGCCGTCGATCCTGAGCCATTGTTCGCGTTGCGCCGGCGCCTCGAGTTCGAACCAGCTACTGTAGCGCGCCATGATCTGATCCGCCTGTTCGGCCAGGATACCCGATAACACAATCCGGCCGCCAGCTTTGACTAGCTTGGCAAAGCGGGGCGCCAGTTCCAATAATGGGTTGGCGAGGATATTGGCCAAGACCAGATCCACCGCCTTGTCCTGGAAGCGGCTCGGCGGTATGGCTTCGATTTTGTCGCTGACCCCGTTCTTTGCGGCGTTGTCCCGTGTCGCCAGGATGGCCTGGGGATCGTGGTCCACCGCCTCCACCCCGGCGGCCCCCAGCAGGGCGGCGGCAATGGCCAGGATGCCCGAACCGCAGCCGTAGTCGATCACCTCCAGTCCTTGGGGCGGGTGGGCGTCGAGCCATTCCAGGCACAGGGCGGTGGTAGGGTGGGTGCCGGTGCCGAAGGCCAGGCCGGGGTCGAGCATGACATTGACCGCCAGCGGGTCGTCCGGCGTGTGCCAGCTGGGGCAGATCCATAAGTTGTCACCGCAGCGGATCGGTTTGAAGTTGTCCATCCAGGCGCGCGCCCAGTCCTTCTCCTCCACCGGGTTGATCTGGAACTCCGGTGCCGCCGGCCCCAGTGCCGATTTCAGCGCCTTGATGACGGCGGGCATGTCGCCGGCGGCGTCGAACAGACCGACAATACGGGGGCGGTTCCACAGTTTGGTCTCGCCCGGATCGGGCTCGAACAGGGGTTGGTCGGCGCCGTCCTCGAAGGTGACGGCGGCGGCGCCCAGTTCGGTCAGCAATTCACTGATGCGTTCCGCCTGTTCCGGGGTACTGTCGAATTTGAGTTGTAGCCAGGGCATGGCGCTTCCTGAAAATTGAGGGGCGCGGCGGAATGCCCCTGCGCGGTTTATTTAAGACCCAGCTTCTTTTCCAGGTAGTGGATGCTGGTGCCGCCGGCGCGGAAGGCGGCGTCGCGCACCAGGCGGCGGTGTAGCGGCGTGTTGGTCTTGATGCCGTCGATCACCAGCTCGTCCAGGGCCGTGGCCATGCGTGCCAGGGCTGAATCGCGGCTGCTACCGTGAGTGATCAGCTTGCCGATCATGGAGTCGTAGTAGGGCGGTACCGAATAGCCGCTGTAGATGTGGGAGTCGACGCGCACTCCAGGGCCGCCCGGGGCATGATAATTGGAGATGGTGCCGGGGCAGGGCATGAAGTTGTCCGGATCTTCGGCATTGATGCTGCATTCGACGGCATGGCCGTTGATCTTGATGTCCTCCTGGCGGTAGGCCAGTTTTTCGCCCGCGGCGACGCGCAGCTGCTCCTTCACCAGGTCGACACCGGTGATCATTTCGGTGACCGGATGTTCCACCTGCAGGCGGGTATTCATTTCGATGAAGTAGAACTCGCCCTTTTCGTAGAGGAACTCGAAGGTGCCGGCGCCGCGATAACCGATCTTGCGGCAGGCATCGGCGCAGACCTCGCCCAT
This sequence comes from Candidatus Tenderia sp., assembly GCA_030148045.1. Lineage (GTDB taxonomy): Bacteria > Pseudomonadota > Gammaproteobacteria > Tenderiales > Tenderiaceae > Tenderia. The sequence continues at coordinate 208 of JASBUE010000124.1, read as the reverse complement.
CTTGTTGCGCAGCTTGGCGTTGATGCCCGGGGCGGGCGCCTCTTCGATCACCTTTTGATGGCGGCGTTGCATGGAGCAGTCGCGCTCACCCAGGTGAATAGCGCCCCCCTCGCCGTCGGCCAGCACCTGGAATTCGATGTGGCGCGGGGTCTCGAGGAACTTCTCCATATAGACCGTGCCGTTGCCGAAGGCGGCCTGGGCCTCGCTA
>JASBUE010000103.1 GCA_030148045.1 Candidatus Tenderia sp. | reverse complement strand
AGCAGCCACTGTTTGAGGAAGCCTTCGCATTCGCCCAGTTTGAAGAAGTGGTGCTCCGATTCCCGCAGCACCGGTTTGGCGCCGGAGATGGCGGAGTAGGGATCGATCAGGTCGGTGGGGCCGTAGGTGGCGCCGCAGACTTCGCAGGAATCGCCGTACTGATCCTCGGCCTTGCACCTGGGGCACCTGCCCTTGATGAAGCGGTCAGGCAGAAACATCTCCTTTTGCGGATCATAGAGCTGCTCGATGGTGCGGATTTCGATCAGGCCGTTGGCCTTTAGCCGGCGGTAGATCTCCCGTGCCAGCTCGCGATTTTCCTCCGAGTTGGTGGAGTAGTAGTTGTCGAAGGCGATGTGGAAGGCGGTGAAGTCAGCCAGATGTTCGCCGTGCACGCGCTCGATCAGGGCCTCGGGCGTGACGCCTTCCTGCTGGGCGCGCAGCATGATGGGGGTGCCGTGGGTGTCGTCGGCGCAGACATAATGGCATTCATGCCCCGACATGCGCTGGAATCGCGCCCAGATATCGGTCTGGATATACTCAACCAGATGGCCCAGGTGAATTGAACCGTTGGCGTAGGGCAGGGCGCTGGTGACGAGGATTTTTCTTGGACTTGCTGACATCGCGCGTGTTTGATCCGTTGCTGAAATAAAAGACCGGAATTATAACCTAAATGTGAATACCGGCGTGCCGGTGAACTCGGCCGGCGGGGCGGATGTGCGCTCTCCCGGCGAGCCGCCGGACCGGCCTGGCGCTGAATTCCTGACTAAAATACTCAGTGTGAATTGTGATAAATTACCCATTTTGAAGCAACAGCGCTTGCAGGGAGAATTTTGCATGGCCACGTTAACAAAACCCGTCATAGAGACCGCCCTGAGCGAGCTCGTCGATCCATATACGGGAACGGACCTGGTGACCTCGAAAGGCGTCAGGGATATCGAGGTGGATGGTGCGCGGGTAACGGTCAGGATTCGCCTGGGCTATCCGGCCGCAGGCTACGCGGAGACGCTGAGGCGGCGGGTGCTGGATAGACTGGCGCAGCTCGACAATACCGTCACCACCAATGTGGAGATCGATTGGGAAGTCGTTGCCCATGTTGTGCAGCCAGGCGTCAAAATATTGAAAAACATAAAGAATATTGTCGCCGTCGCCTCTGGTAAGGGCGGCGTGGGCAAGTCCACCACCGCCGTCAACCTGGCACTGGCACTGGCCAGGGAGGGTGCCAAGGTCGGTGTGCTGGATGCCGATATCTACGGTCCCAGCCAGCCGCGCATGCTCGGCATCGAGGCCCGGCCCGAATCCAAGGACGGCAAGCGCATGGAGCCCCTCGAGGCCTATGGTGTCCAGGCCATGTCCATCGGTTTCCTGATCGACGAGGAGACGCCCATGGTGTGGCGCGGCCCCATGGTGACCCAGGCACTGGAACAGCTGTTGCGCGAGACCAATTGGCGCGATCTGGACTACCTGATCGTGGATATGCCGCCGGGCACCGGCGACGTGCAGCTGACCCTGTCGCAGAAGATCCCCGTCAGTGGCGCGATAATCGTCACCACGCCCCAGGACATCGCCTTGTTGGATGCGCGCAAGGGACTGAAGATGTTCGAGAAGGTCAATGTCAAGGTGCTCGGCATCGTCGAGAACATGAGCACCCATATCTGCAGCCAGTGCGGCCACGAGGAACACATCTTCGGCGCCGGCGGCGGTGCGCGCATGGCGCAGGATTACGGTGTCGACCTGCTCGGCGCCCTGCCGCTGGACCTCAGCATCCGCGAGAACGCCGACAGCGGCAAACCCAGCGTGGTGGCCGACCCCGACGGCGTGATTGCCCAGGTGTATGGTGAAATCGCCCGTAAGGTGGCCGCCAAGCTGGCGCTGCAGGCCAAGGATTTCAGCGGCAAGTTTCCCAATATCGTGATCCAGAATACTTAGCAGGCACTCTGCAGCCTGTGGGTGACCTTTGCCGCGGAAATCACTACAATAGGCCGCTTTGCGACTAAGCGGAACTGGAAAACATGAGCATTAAGTAGGACAGGTGGATCCGCCGCATGGCGGAGCAGGGGGGGATGATCGACCCCTTTGAGCCGGGCCAGGTGCGTGAAACGGACAAGGGGCGGGTGATTTCGTATGGGACGTCCAGCTATGGCTACGATATCCGCTGCTCCGATGAATTCAAGATCTTCACCAATATCAATTCGGCCATCGTCGATCCGAAAAATTTCGATGACAACAGCTTCGTTGATGTGAAGTCCGATGTCTGCATCATCCCGCCCAACTCCTTCGCCCTGGCGCGCACGGTGGAGTACTTCCGCATTCCACGCAGTGTGCTGACCATCTGTCTGGGCAAATCCACCTATGCCCGCTGCGGCATCATCGTCAATGTCACGCCGCTGGAGCCCGAGTGGGAAGGTCATGTCACGCTGGAGTTTTCCAATACCACGCCGCTGCCGGCCAAGATCTATGCCAACGAGGGCGTGGCCCAGGTGCTGTTCTTCGAGTCTGACGAGGTCTGTGAGACCTCTTACGGTGACCGGGCCGGAAAGTATCAGGGCCAGACCGGCGTCACCCTGCCGCGGGCTTAAGGCGTGCTGCTTGCCGCCGCCTGAGCGGTGTCGCGCCTCAGGCCGCTGAATGATTTCAGTTTCAGGGTGAGTTTGCTGCCGTCTTCCTCCTGCATGATGCGCACCGGCAGATAGTTGAGCGCCTTGGCGCACCAGAGGATGGTGTCACGGCTGCCGGGGCGCGCCAGCTTGACGGTCTCGAAGCGTCCCAACGGGGTCTCGATGGTCTCCTCGCCCAGTTTGTGGAACTGGTAGGTCTTCAGAGTGCCGCCGTCGGCCACCTGGTAGGTCAAGGACTGATCCCCGCGCCCCAGATCGTACATCACCGCCAGGTGGTAGAGCAGCTTGTCCAGGGTGCCCGCCGGGATCGCCATCGACCACGGATCATTATTGATGTTGTTGGTGACGCGCATCTTGTCCCAGTCAAAGGTCAATTTGACATGACGCTCCTTTTTGCTGCTTTGGCGGTCATATGAGTATTCCAGCGGTCTTAAATGTTGTTCATGGTAGATCCACTCGCTTTTTTCCAGCAGGGTTGAATCGGTAAACCAGCGCGCGTAACCGATAGGCTTGGAGAAAGACTCGTAGACATAATGGCCGGCGTCATTCTTATAGAGCTTGCGCGTCATCTCGGCCAGGGACAGGGGCCCCTTGGTGAGTACATAGGTGACGCTGAACGACTCGGGCAGGGTGGTTTGTGCCTGAATGCCGGGGCTTGGCATCATGCCGAGAACAAGCAGAAAGGCCGCCAGGCCGGCCCGGATGGATCGCGGTGTCGCCATCATGGATACGTCTTGTCGAGTTGCGCCACGGGTTTCCCGTCGAGTATTGCCTGATCGTCCACCAACTTCAAGCGTCCAGCGGCAAACCAGCCGATCGTTTCCGGATAGATCCGGTGTTCCTGCTCCAGTATGCGCCGGGCCAGTGTCTTGGCGTCGTCGCCCGGTTGGATGTCGACCGTGGCGCGGTTGGCCACCGGCCCGCCGTCCAATTCCGGGGTGACGAAGTGGACGCTGACGCCGTGCTGTTTGGCGCCGGCCTGCAGTGCCCGCTGATGGGTGTTCAGGCCCTGAAAATTGGGCAACAGAGAGGGATGGATGTTCAACATCCGGCCGCGATAATGGTTGACGAAGGCCGCTGTCAGGATGCGCATGAAACCGGCCAGCACCACCAGTCCCGGCCGGTAGCGGTCGATCCGTTCGGCCAAGGCCTGGTCAAAGGCCTGACGGTCCGCAAAGCGGTTGTGCTCCACCACATGGGTGGGGATGCCGGCCTGTTCGGCCCGCTGTAGCCCAAAGGCGCCGGCGCGGTTGCTGATGACCGCCTTAACCGCGGCGTTGATGCGGCCGTCGGCGCAGGCATCCATAATCGCCTGCAGGTTGCTGCCGCTGCCGGAGATCAGCACCACCAGCGGCAGGGGCGCTTGGCTTGACTGCGTCATGGCTTAGTCGGTCAGGACGACGGCTTCATCCGTAGCAGCGGCGGCCTGAATGGTGCCGATCCGCCAGGCGCTTTCGCCCCGGTCGCGCAGGCAATCCAGGGTGGTGTCCAGGTCCTCGGCTGCCACGATCACGGCCATGCCGATGCCGCAGTTGAAGGTGCGGTGCATCTCCCGTTTACCGACATTGCCCCGCCGTTGCAGCCAGTCGAAGATGGCCGGACGTTGCCAGGCGCTGGTGGAGATCAGCGCCTGGGTGCCTGCCGGCATGACCCGTGGCAGGTTCTCCAGCAGGCCGCCGCCGGTGATGTGGGCCAGGGCGTGGACCTCGACCTGGGTGAACAGCGCCAGCAGCGGTTTGATATAGATCCGGGTCGGTGCCAGCAGGGTTTCCCCGAGGGTGCCGTCGCCGAAGACATCCTCCAGTTTGGCGCCGCTGACCTCGATGATCTTGCGGATCAGGGAGTAGCCGTTGGAGTGGGGGCCGGAGGAGGCCAGGCCGACGATGGCGTCGCCCGCCTTGACCTTGCCGCCGTCGATGATCCTGTCTTTCTCAACGACCCCGACGCAAAAACCGGCCAGGTCGTAATCCTCGCCGTTGTACATGCCGGGCATCTCGGCGGTCTCGCCGCCGATCAGGGCGCAGCCAGCCTGTTCGCAGCCGGCGCCGATGCCGGTGACCACCGCGGCGGCGGTCTCGATGCTGAGCTTGCCGGTGGCGTAGTAGTCGAGAAAGAACAACGGCTCGGCGCCCTGCACCACCAGGTCGTTGGCGCACATGGCCACCAGGTCGATGCCGATGGTGTCGTGTTTGCCCATCTCCATGGCCAGCTTCAACTTGGTGCCGACGCCGTCGGTGCCGGCGACCAGCACCGGCTGTTGGTATTGCGCCGGGATCTCGAACAGGGCGCCGAACCCCCCCAGGCCGGCCATCACGCCGGGGCGGCGGGTGCGGGCGGCGACGGGCTTGATCACTTCCACCAGGT
>JASBUE010000091.1 GCA_030148045.1 Candidatus Tenderia sp. | reverse complement strand
GGCAAGCTGCTGCCAACTGCCAACTGCCAACTGCAAACTGCCAACTGCCAACTGCCAACTGCCAACTGCCAACTGCCAACTGCCAACTGCCAACTGCCAACTGCCAACCTGAATCATGTCCAACCAACCACTAACCATTCGCCTTTCCATCGGCGGCATGAGCTGCGCCGGCTGCGTCGCAGCGGTGGAGGGTGCCCTGCAGCAGACGCCGGGGGTGCAGAGCGCCAGCGTCAACTTCGCCGAACACACCGCCGATGTAAGCGGCGAGGTGGACGCAACAGCCTTGGTCGAGGCGGTGGCGGCGGCCGGTTACGAGGCCGCCGAGCTGCGGGGCACGGAGGCGGAGGCCGAGGAGAAAGAGGCGGCCGAGCAGGCTCATTACCGCGAATTGCTGAAAAAGACGGGGGTGGCGGCCGTGGTGGGTGCGCCGCTGTTGTTGCTGAGCGTCTCGGGCAATATGCCGGAACTGAACGGAGCGGGGCGCGGGTTCTGGCTGGTGGTTGGTCTGATCACCCTGTTCGTGCTGCGCTATTCCGGCGGCCGTTTCTTCACCGGCGCCTGGAAGTCGTTCCGCAATCACAATGCCAACATGGATACCCTGATCGCCCTGGGCACCGGCACGGCCTGGCTGTTTTCCATGTTGATCACGCTCGTTCCTACACTGGTGCCGGAGCAGGCCCGCCACGTCTACTTTGAGGCCGCACTGATCATCATCGCCCTGATCAATTTCGGCGCGGCGTTGGAGATGCGCGCCCGCGGCAAGACCTCGGAGGCCATCAAGCGCCTCATCGGGCTGCAGCCCAGGACGGCGCGGGTGGTGCGCGACGGCCGCGAGCAGGACGTGCCCATCGCTCAAGTGGGCCTGGGCGAGACCCTGCGGGTGCGCCCGGGGGAGAAGATCGCCGTCGACGGCGAGATCATCGAGGGCCATTCCAGTGTCGACGAATCCATGCTCACCGGTGAGCCCATGCCGGTGGAGAAACAGACGGGCGACGAGGTGGCGGCCGGTACCCTGAACAAGTCGGGCAGTTTTTTGTATCGGGCGACGCGCATCGGCAAGGACACGGCCCTGGCGCGCATCATCCAGATGGTGCGCCAGGCGCAGAACGCCAAGCCGGCCATCGGCCGGCTGGCCGACCGCATCGCCGCGGTGTTCGTGCCCACGGTCCTGGTCATCGCCGTGATCACCTTTATGGCCTGGTTCAATTTTGGGCCCGACCCCAAGATCTCCTACATGCTGGTGGCCACCATGACCGTGCTGATCATCGCCTGCCCCTGCGCCCTGGGGCTGGCCACACCCATCTCCATCATGGTGGGGGTGGGCAAGGCGGCGGAGCACGGCGTGCTGATCCGCAACGGCGAGGCGCTGCAGCGCGCCGGGCAGTTGACCGCCGTGGTGCTGGACAAGACCGGCACCGTCACCGAGGGACGGCCGGCGATGACCGAACTGGTGCCCGTCGACGGGGATGAGTCGCGTTTGCTGCGACTGGCCGCCAGCCTGGAGGCGGGTTCCGAACACCCCCTGGCGGAGGCCATTGTCACGGCTGCGCAAGAGCGCGGTCTGGAATTGGGGTCGACACGAAATTTTAACGCCGTCGCTGGCCACGGGGTGCAGGGCGAGGTGGACGGCCGGCAGGTGCTGTTGGGCAATCGAAAATTGATGGCGGATCACGGTATCGATATCGGCGTTCATCAAACGCAGGTCCAAGGGCTGGCTGGCCAGGGCCAGACGCCCATGTTCGTTGCCGCCGACGGCCGCTATCTCGGCATCGTCGCCGTGGCCGATACTGTCAAGGCGGATTCCCGGGCGGCCATCGCCCGCCTGCATGAGAACGGCCTCAAGGTAGTTATGATCACCGGTGACAACCGGGTCACCGCCGAGGCGGTGGCGCGGCAGGTGGGCGTGGACGAGGTCATGGCCGAGGTGCTGCCGGAGCACAAAGCGGACACGGTGGCCGAACTGCAGCGCCGCGGCGAGGTGGTGGCCATGGTGGGCGACGGCATCAACGACGCGCCGGCCCTGGCCCGGGCCGATGTGGGCTTTGCCATCGGCACCGGCACCGACGTCGCTATCGAGAGCGCCGACATCACCCTGCTGCGCGGTTCGTTGCACGGCGTGGCCGATGCCATCGCCGTCTCCAAGGCCACGGTGCGCAACATCAAGCAGAACCTGTTCGGCGCCTTCATTTACAACACCCTGGGGATTCCCATCGCTGCCGGTATCCTGTTCCCGCTCACCGGCCTGTTGCTCAACCCCGTGCTCGCCGGGGCGGCGATGGCCATGTCCTAGGTGACGGTGGTGAGCAATGCCAACCGGCTGCGCTGGTTCAAGCCGCAGGAAGGGCGGGCATGAGTTGGGGGGTGAACCTGTTCGGCCTGTTGCTGATCGGCTTTATCGTCTGGTGGTTCTGTCCGGTCAGGTCGGCGGGGATCAAGGCCGTGAGCGACGCCGTCGACGTGATTGTCGGCGACGGTGTCTACAGCCCTGCGGTCATCGAAGTGAGCAGGGGCGATACAGTGAAATTGAATTTCATCCGCCGCGATGCCTCGCCCTGTGCGGAACAGGTCATCTTTCCGGGATTGGGCATCAGTGCCGAGCTGCCGTTACATCAAACCCGGCAGGTGGAGATCACGCCGCCGCACAGCGGCGAGTTCGAGTTTGCCTGTCGGATGGGTGGGTATCGCGGCAAGTTGATCGTGAAGTGAGTTCCATAGGGACTTCATCCCGCTTCTGACAAAGGGCGGTTCCCAAGGGTATAATAGCCACCCTCATATGGTGCGCCATTGCGCGGCACGGCTTTGTAATTAGTGTTAACAGGCCCTAAAGATTCCAGGCTTTGTTTTCGTTTTGAGGGGGTTTGCATAATGGCGGTATCTGCAGGTAGAAGGCCGGTGATGACGATCTATTCGGACAGGAACTGTCCCTACAGTCACCGGGCCCGGCTAGTCCTGACAGAAAAGAACATCGCCGCCGAGGTGATCATTATCGATGACCATCACCTCCCCGAAGACCTGCTGGCATTGAACCCTTACAACTCCCTGCCGACCCTGGTCGATCGCGACCTGGTGCTGTATCACTCGCGCATCCTCATGGAGTATCTGGATGAGCGTTTTCCCCATCCACCCCTGCTGCCGGTGGACCCGGTGGCGCGTGCCCAGAGTCGTCTGTTCCTCTACCGCATCGAACGTGACTGGTTCGGTTTGCTGGACGACCTGAACAGTCAGGACACCGGCCGGGCCGACAAGGCCCGCATCATCCTGCGCGACGGCCTGATGGCGGTTGCGCCCATCTTCGAGCAAAAGCCCTTTTTCATGAGTGATGAATTCAGCCTGGTGGATTGCACCCTGGCGACCCTGCTGTGGCGCCTGCCCACATACCGGGTCGAACTGCCGGCGCAGGCCAGGCCGCTGTTGAAATACGCCGAGCGCATTTTTCAGCGCGATGCGTTTCAGGCCAGCCTGACTAACGAAGAACGTGCCATTCGCAGCTAGGCGCTGAACAAGCAACCGAGCAGCAAAAGGATTAACCGATGATTTCATCCCGCCCCTATTTGATCCGGGCCATTTATGACTGGATCGTCGACAACAATCTGACCCCCTATCTGTTGGTGAATGCCGAGGCGGCCAATGTCACCGTGCCGGAGCAATACGTTCAGGATGGTCGTATCATCTTGAACATCAGCCCCCAGGCGGTACGCGGCCTGGAGCTGACCAACGACTGGGTCATGTTCAGCGCCCGCTTCGGTGGCGTCTCCATGCAGGTCAGTGTGCCGCCCCAGGCGGTGCTGGCGGTTTACACCAAGGAAAACGGCCGTGGCATGGTCTTCTCCGATGAGGACGAGCCTACGGATGAGGAGCAGGGACCGGAACCGCCGGACAACGAGCCGTCGGGCAAGCGGCGTCCCAACCTGCGGGTGGTGAAATAGCGAGCTTAATTGAGACAGGACCTGCCATGATCAAGGTT
>JASBUE010000078.1 GCA_030148045.1 Candidatus Tenderia sp. | reverse complement strand
GTCGGTGGTGATTTCACGCGACGCCGCGGTCAACAGCCGCAGGCCTTCGTTAACCTGATTCATTGCCGTCTGCAGCTGGCCGCCGTCCAGCGAGACCTTGGCGGCATCGACCTGGCTGCGCGCATTGTCGAGCATGGCAAGCGCATTTTCGTTACCGCTGGCTTCCACGCGCCTGGCGCTGCCGGAACCGAGCACCATCTGGGCATAGCTCAGTTTCTGCTTGACCGCGCCTTCACTCACGCTCGTTGTAGAACGGCGCTTGGAAGTCGCTTTCGCATCACTACTGGCGACCGCCGCCTTGACCTCGGCCAGGTCCTCACCTTCATCCAGGACATAGATTCTGCCACCCATGTACTTGTGATTCCGACACTGATAGTAGAGCAGGTCAGGCGTCTTGCTCGAAGGAGTGAATGCCACTTCGCCCCGATAGATGAATTGGCCTTCGACACCGTCGGTATAGGTACCCGCGCCCCAACCCGCGGCATTGGTGGTGAGGTAGAAGTCATGCTGGACGCCCGTATCGACGACAAACTTGTATGTTCGACCGCGGCTGACCACGATCTCGCGCCCCGGCACGCCATTGGCGTCAAAGCCTGTTTCCAAACCCTGGCCGTAATAGGGGTGTGCCTGCGTCTTCGGTGACGCGGTAATCAAAAAGGTGTTGGGGTCGGCTCGAATATTCAACTCGCGCGTTGGCGCTTCCGTCTTTGCCGGAGCGGGCGCGGCTACCGCCGCCACCGGCTCAGCCGGCCGGGACTCGGCCGGCATCACTTCAGGGGCTGGCGCAACCTCGTCCATTTTTTCTTCGGCGGGCGCCTGTGCGTCAACCGCCATTCGCCCCCGAGCTTCCAGCGAAGCGGTTACGTCGTCCTGCTTTTCCGCTGTCCCGCTACATCCCGCCAGAATCGCGGTGACCGCGATCGCCACCACCGTAAATGTAGGTTTCATCATTCTCATCCTCAACAGTAAATTTCACAACCTACCGCTGGCACATTCCTTTCATCTACGCCAGCCCGATATCCCGAACCCTAGATTGAGAAGGCCGCCCTGAGGCGGCCATCTCATCTCATTTTGTGAGACAAATCCACTAGGAAACAGCGGTTATCGCCATGGATTCTTTAGGGTAGCCTCGCTCAAAGGCGGCTGCCAATCGGCAGGCTTGGGCTTGGAGTGGCACTTCTTGCAGGATTTGGTAGTGATCGGGAAAGAAACTTTACCGTGACACACACCGCACTTCTGCCCCAACAGGATGGCCGACATGTTGATCTGGTTAGCCCCTTTCTGCGGAATAAAGATGGCGGGATGGCAGTTGGAGCACGCCAACCACTCGGTGTGCTGACGGTGCGGAAACACGACGTCAGGCACGGAGGCCTTGACCTCACGCACGATATCCAAGTCCATCACGAAGGGCTCTTCGCTCGAATCGACACGGTCCCAGCGGGGATCGATCTTTCCCTCGTCAATCGCCTTGACCCAATCGACGTAATTACCGAAGTCGCTGGGCGGCAGACCCTGGTATGCCTCCAGCGGTGGCTGCAGAACGAAAGTGCCTTCGTTATCCGTGTCATGGATGCCGTCTTCAGGAGGCGGCGCGTTTTTCATTTTCGGTTTTTTCAGGTTACGGTTGAAGATATTGGCACCGGAAACCTGGGCCACGCGGATCAGCTCGTTTTCAGGCGGCGCAACTTCGTTGACCGGCTGATAGCCGGGCGCGTAATCCAGGGGCATATCCTCAACGCCGCCGGAACGGATCTCGACATAGCCCTGAGAACAGGCGGGTCCCGAAATCGCCAGTGAAAGGGCGAAGCCCAGGAACAGACTCTTGCTACGTAATTTCATCGCACCGCCCCCCTATTGCCGCTCAACAGGCTTGTACGCAGGCGCAACCAGGCGCTGTACCGTACTGCCGTGAAAATGGGTGGGCGTGCCCGGGATACCCGAGTGGCACATGGCACAGTTCTCAACCGACCAGGCAATCTCGCCGTTATGGCAGGCCCCGCAGAACTTGCCGTCAATAATCTTGGCCATGGTGATCTTGTTGCCACCGGCCTTGAACTGGAAACCCAGATCAGCGTGGCAAACTTTGCAACGGAAACGGATACGGTGGAACCAGTGGGGAAACACCACTGGCCGGATACCGGCCGCATCGGCATAGTTGTTGATTACCACATCTGCATATTCAGCATGTGCCGACTGGGGCAAGCTAAACGCGGCTAGCCACGCAATCACCCCGAGTAGAACATACCTCCCCTTACTATGCTTGGTCACACATGACATAGCGAAAGTTCTCCTCAAACCAAAAAAATCTTAATGATGTTATTGTTTTAAACCCAACGCGCATGCATCAGAAGCGGCGCACGAGCCGGAAGTATAGCAAATCATAATTGCGACTGTCAGTCTCAGTCAATCGATAACTTACCGTTGTTTCCAGTTTACCGATCATATAGGCAACCCGGTTGTCCCAGTCCTGCCGGTCGATCGCACCCTCCGTGGAAATATTGGATATCAAAAAGTCCGAGGTAAACTGCAATCTCGGCACCCCAAGCAGCTGATAATGCTGAAACATTATCCTGCCAGTCGAGGTGGTGACATCGTTCTCGTCTATGCGGGCGGGGCTGCCGGGGGCGGTGGTTTTATCCCTGACGCGCACGTACTGGACCGTAACATCCCCCGTAATGGAGCTCCTGCGCCCCAAGTCCTGATCCCTGCTCAACTGCAGATTGACGAGTTGCTGTTCAGCCTCAACATCGATAGTTGAACCAAGAGAATCCTCGAATTCGGAATACGTACGCGAGTCAGAAAGCGTGATCTGCGCCAAGGTGTCACCGCCCCCGGCGCGCTGATTAAAGGCAAGCGTGACGGAATGGTCAACTGAAAAACCCACGCCCGAGTCAAGCGCCACATCCCCCGAAGCCTCGCTATACCCCAGCGCCTGATTTAAATTCAAGCGCAGCGAAGTGGTCGAGGTTCGCTCCGCCGGCCACCAGGTCCGTGCAAGACCGTGACCGGCCGTCACGGACCAATCGACCACATCGCTATCCGCATCAACGCGATGCCCGACATCACCATCCAGATAGGCCTGGTACATGAAGGCCGCCACTTCCTTCCAATCGGTCTGATACAAAAACCCGACATTCTGGTTATGGACATCATCCTGCACACCGTCGATCTTGCCAAACAAGGATGTAAAACTGGCATCGAACCGCAGGTTTTGATTGACCTGATAGAACAAGCCCGAATTCAGCGCCACATTCTCCACCTGGTTACCGGACACGGGGCCGGAATTTCCATCCAGGGCATACACCCGCACACCGGCCGTGAAACTGAGGGGATAATTGGCGGGGCGCCAAAAGGCATTGCTCGAAACCTGGGCGATATTCAAATTGGACAGGCGTGTATCCGTGGCGCTTGGATCCAGGAAGGAACGATCGTAATCGTAATAGCTGGCCTTGCTATCGAGCCGGAAATAACGCACAGGATAATAATAATGACTCAGATCCAGCAGCAGTGTCTCGTTCTTCTGCTCGCTGACGGAATACTCGTTATTCGTCAGGCTGGCGCGCCCGAAGAAACGGTTCCGCGGCGCACGCAGGTCGGCCTCGAAGCCCAGTGTCGTATCATCGTACTCGCCGCCGCCGAGCGACTCCCAGGTACGGTAATCATAATTGGCCTGATAACGCCCGCCGTTATCGGTCAGATAGGCCTGACGCAATCCCAGATACCTGGTGGAATACTCCTGCCCGATAAAAGTAATCGGAATGAAGCCCGCGGTGCCGTCGGAGTCGACTCGACTGTCGGTGACCTGAAGCTGCAGGGTAAAGGGCGTACGGCTCTGAGGCAGGACATTCAAGCCGAAGTCTCCCGTGATCAGTTGCGAGTCGGTATTCGACTGAGCGTTGGCCGCCAAGGTCTCGGAGGAGTCCTGCGTAACACTCAATGATAGATACGAGGTGGCCAGCCAGGGCTCGCCGAAAAAGGTGGATGCGTTAACCGTCCCCATCAATTGATGGCTGGCACTCTCCGGCCCATTTTCTTCCATCAGCGAGCGATAATAATAAGCGAGATAACCCGACGACTCCACCGGCCCGATCAACGCCGCCATTGACGACTCGGGCGCCGACGCGGCAACCAGGCCACAACAAGCAACCGCGGATAACGTCACACACCGATAACGGGTTACCCCACACACTGCCCAGCCACCCCATATTTATTGTTATTACCGGACAACATCCGTTTTTTGCGCCCAAATCATTGTCGCCGTTATCTCACTATTTTATTATCTCTATCTTTGCCTTGGCCCGCAGCGACTGCAATAACCCCTGCCAGGCCTTGTCGGCCCGCTCACGCCGCCACAACCCCCGGGCACGCTCCCTCACCTGCTCCAGCGGGTTTACCTCGGCCTCCTGGCGCTGCTCAACCCGAAACAACGCCACTCCCTGCAGCAACACCACCGGCGCCGACACCGCCCCCACTGCCAAGCCATCAACCGCCTGTTGCGCCTCGAGAGATAACATCCCCTCATGGACAAAACCGAGATCGCCGCCGGCCTCGGCCGAGGCATCGCCGGAATGCAAGCGGGCCAGCTCGGCGAAATCCGCCCCCGCCTCGATCTTCCGGCGCAGCTGCCTACCCTCCTCTTCAGCCGCCTGCCAGGCCTGAACCGGCGCGGATGGCGCGACTTTCAACAGAATCACCGAAAGCCGCAATCGTGGTGGTGTAGTGAATTTATCAAGATTTTGCCGATAAAACAGCTCCAAATCCCGTTGCGTCGGCTTTCCGACCGCCATGACCTCGGACTAGACCGCCTCCAGCAAGGCCTGCTCGGCGGCGCGACGACGCAACTCTTTCTCGATTTCGCGGCGGTGATCGGCCGGCATCGCCTGCACATTGTAACCACGCCGCAACCGCCGGTAGAGCCGTTCCTCCACCTTCACCGACGCCTTAATACCGCGCGCCCGGGCCTCCTCAAGCAATAGCACCCTGTCAATCAAGCTGCCCAGCATTTCGGCGCGCAAGGCCTGAAGACGCTGATCATCCATACGGCCATGATAAAAACGCTGCCTGGCCGCCACATAAACGGCCGTATCGAGTTCGGCCCGGGTGACCACCTCCGCACCGTTGACACGGGCAATCACATCCTCCGGCGATTGGGCCCACACGCCCCCCGAAAGCAGTGCCAGCAACAGGCTGCAAAACGCCCCCTTCAGCCTGAAACTACAGCGGCCCATGATTCATCATCCGCACTACTTGTTATGACAAGTCAGGCAGACCTGGCTACCAACAGGATCGATACGAAGAAAGGTAGGGTTGTAATCGACATGCGGATCATGGCACGAGGCACACTCCACATAAGGCTGCGGCTCGCCGGCATAGGCACCGCGTGTGCCCACCCGGGTGTAGAGCTTCATATCGGTCCGCTCGAACGTCCCGGTGCCACCCGGCGTCGGGGCGATGGTATCGACCCACCATACGCGGCTGGTACCCATAATCTCGGAACGGGCGGGATGAAAATCCTGGTCATAGCCAGGGCCGGCCGGATTGCTCAACGAATAGCCGCCACCGGCATACTGGACACCGATGGGATGATCATTGGTGAGGTCCTTCCCCAGGTTGGTCACCACATCCGGCGGCCCGATGCGCCCCCCCACCGCAGCGGCCTGGCCGATCCACAGGCCGCGCGAAAATCCCGGCACATCACGGCCGGAACCCGGTTCGTTCAGCACGGCATCCATGGCCTGGGTACCGTCATGGCAGGAGAGGCAGGCCAGGGAAACGGAGCCGACCGGCTCGATGCCGGCGTCCAGCGTGGTGGTGCCCATCTGGTCATACGTGGCGAACCCCCCAGGGTCGAGATTACGATTCCAGATGGGCGCCGCCGCTGCGCCGTTACCGCCGTGCGGCGTATGGCAGAAGACACAGATCTCGCGCGTACCGCTATAGGTACTGGCCGCATTGAGACCCGTGCTACCCAGATTATGCTTGGTATTGAAAACACCTGCGTGGGTAGTCGCCGCAAAACATAGCAGCATGCCCCCCAGCAGGTAGGATCTCTTCCATCTCATTAACGCGCATCTCCGCCAATTGGAAGATTTCTAACACGGGGCCGACAAAACTGTCAAACAAAGCCACCCTTTGTTAAACATCGACAGAGCCCGATAAATAGCGATATTTCATGCGCTTAAAAAGAACGGGCGCCGGAGGCGCCCACTTCCTGCGGCGGCCGGGCAATAGTATATGGATAGTATATGGCTGGGGAACTAGGATTCGAACCTAGATTGACGGAGTCAGAGTCCGCTGTCCTGCCATTAGACGATTCCCCAATCTGTGCGGAAAATATTACTCAGAATGCTAAATGCTGACAACCAAGCCTTGCGCCGGCGCAAAACAGGAATGCCGAAGCACAACCATGCTCCGGCATTCGAGCCAGCGATCGAAGCGACGCTTAACGCTTGGAGAACTGAGGACGCTTACGCGCCTTGTGCAGCCCGATCTTCTTCCGCTCGACGGCACGGGCGTCGCGGGTCAGAAAACCGGCGCGACGCATGGCACTGCGCAGCTCTTCGTCGTAATCGACCAGGGCGCGGGCCAGGCCATGGCGAATCGCGCCCGCCTGACCGTTGGCGCCGCCACCGCTGACGGTAACAACCACGTCCAGCTTGTCGAGCAGATCGGCGGCTTGCAGCGGCTGACGCACGATCATGCGCGAAGTCTCGCGACCGAAATACTGTTCGATGGTGCGCTTGTTGATGGTGATGTTGCCACTACCCGGTTTGACAAATACACGTGCCGCTGCGGTCTTGCGGCGGCCGGTGCTGAGTTGATTCATGTCTGCCATGATTCGTTCCCGTTACTCTGCTTAAATTTCCAGCGGCTTGGGCTGCTGGGCGGTATGATTGTGCTCGCTGCCGGCATAGATCTTCAGCTTTTTCAGCATGGCGCGACCCAGCGGGCCCTTGGGCATCATGCCCTTGACCGCGATCTGAATGATCTGCTCGGGCTTGCTGGCGTTCAGCTTGTCGAAGCTGATGGACTTCAGGTTGCCGATATAGCCGGTGTGGCGGTGATACATCTTGTCGGTGCGCTTGTTGCCGGTGACGGCCACCTTTTCGGCGTTGACGACGACGATGTAATCACCGGTATCGACATGCGGCGTGTATTCAGCCTTGTGCTTGCCGCGCAAACGACGGGCGATTTCGCTCGCCAGACGGCCCAGAGTTTTGCCTTCGGCGTCCACCACGTACCAGTCGCGCTTGACTTCGGCAGGTTTTGCAACAAACGTTTTCATCAAAATAAACCCCAAAATCTTGGTTCTCTTCAGGAAAGACGTCGAATTTTACACGCCGGGCCGCCTCCAGACAAGCCCTAAATGAGCAATCTTCTACGCAAAAAGCCCAGCGCCAGCCAGAGCGCGACCAGGCCGTAGAGCAGCGGTACCAGTAAATGGCCGATCACCCCCTCCAGCGGCCGCCCCGTCATCAGCGGCCGCACCAGTTCGACGATGTGATACAGCGGCAACAACTGCACTCCGGCCTGAACTCAGCCCGGCACGCTTTCAAGCGGTAAAAACACGCCGCTGAGCAGGAACATGGGGGTGATCACCAGGGTGAAATAATAGAGAAAGAAATCGTAGCTGGGCGAAATCGCCGTCACCACCAGGGCCATGGCGCCGAAACAACAGCCCAGCAGGAAGGCTAAAGGCAGCACGCCGACGGCCTGCCAGCCGTCCACCAGCCCCAGCAGAGCGGCCACCAGCAGGATGGCGCTGGCGCTGATCAGGCTCTTGGTGCCGGCCCAGAGCGCCTCGCCGAGCACGATATCGTCCAGACTCAGGGGCGCGGCCAGCATGGCCGACCAGGTCTCCTGCACCTTCATGCGGGTATAGGCCGAGTAGAGACACTCGAAGGTGGCGGTGTTCATGGCGCTGGAACAGACGATCCCTGTGGCCAGAAAGACAATGTAGGGCAGGCCGTCCACCTCGCCGATGAAGCCGCCCAGGCCGTAGCCCAAGGCCAGCAGATAGAGCAACGGCTCGCCGAAGTTGCCCACCAGCGACGGGCCGGAGAGCTTGATCCAGACCTGGGCGTTGCGGCGCCAGACCGGCAGGCAGCGGGCGGAGAATCTGGGCAAGGCGAAATCACGCATCGCGCAGTTCCTTACCGGTCAACTTCAGAAACACATCCTCCAGATTGGCGCGGCGGTGGATGAATTGCAGCCGCGTGTGCTGGCGCAGCGAGGCCAGCACCGGCTGCTCATCATCCGCATAACAGAATAGCGTCTCCCCCACCTGCTCCAGCCGTTGCGCCAGCGTGCGGCCGTGATCGACACCCCACTGCTCCACGCCGGGGCCGTAGATCTCGATGACCTGGGGCTCGATGTGTTGCCGAATCAGTTCGGACGGGCTTTCTTCCACCAGCACCCGGCCATTGTCCATGATGGCCAGCCGGTCGCAGAGCCGCTCCGCCTCGTCCATATAATGCGTAGTCAGGATCAGGCTCTTGCCCTGCGCAAGCAGCTCGCGCAGGCGGCGCCAGATCAGCTGCCGCGCCTGGGGATCGAGGCCGGTGGTGGGTTCGTCCAGCACCACCAGCTCCGGATCGTTCACCAGCGCCCGCGCCATGGTCAGGCGCCGTTTCATACCGCCCGAGAGCGTGCCGATGCCGGCGTCCGCCTTATGCTCCAGCGCAGCGAAGGCCAACAGCCGGGGCAGGCGCTGTGCCAGTTCGGTCTT
Organism: Candidatus Tenderia sp.; assembly: GCA_030148045.1. Classification (GTDB taxonomy): domain Bacteria; phylum Pseudomonadota; class Gammaproteobacteria; order Tenderiales; family Tenderiaceae; genus Tenderia. The sequence goes on along the minus strand of JASBUE010000078.1, from coordinate 2,174 downwards.
TGAAATCCCGAAATATCGGGCGTAGGTAAGCAGATTGTGAGCGACGCTGAAGTCGGGATCGAGATTGTCGGTCTGGGGCACCAGCCCCATGCGGGCGTGCATGCGGCGCGCCTGGCGCGGGATATCGTAGCCCAGCACCTCCAGCTCGCCACCGTCGGGCGGCGTCAAGCCCAGCAGCATGCGCAGGGTGGTGGTCTTGCCCGCGCCATTTGGGCCGAGCAGGCCGAAACAGTGACCGCGTTGTACGTCCAGATCGATGTCATCCACCACCGCCTGGCCGCCGTAGACTTTGCGCAGGCGGCGCGCCTGCACTACCAAATTGGACATGTCAGATCTTTAAGCGCGCCACTTCACGGCCGTTGATCAGGTGCTCCTGGATGATCTCCTCGATATCCTCCCGGTCGACGTAGGTGTACCAGGTCTCGTCCGGGTAAACCACCAACACCGGTCCCTCGGCGCAGCGCCCCATGCAGCCCGACTTGTTGAGCCGCACCTTGCCCGGCCCGAACATGCCCAACTCCTTGAGCCGGTCCTTGGCGTATTTCACCATCGCCAGGGCGTCGTGATCCTGGCAACACTGGCTGCCGTCCGAGGTCTGGTTGCAGCAGATAAAGGCGTGACGCGTGTAATAAGCCATGTTCCCCTCTTCGATGCATAACACTGAAAAGCCGATATAATAGCGGAATCATTAAGCCTTTACGTCGCCCACATTGAAGATCACCCCCGCAACCCAACACCAGGCCGAGCGCTGCGTCATGTGCGGCCTGTGCCTGCCCCACTGCCCGACCTACAATAAGACGCGGAACGAGGCCGAATCCCCGCGCGGACGCATCTCCCTGATCCTGGGGCTGGCTCAGGGTGAGCTAGAGGCCGACACCAAGCTGCGCGGCCACCTGGACAACTGCCTGCTGTGCCGCGCCTGCGAGGCCGTCTGCCCCTCGGGGGTGGCGTTCGGCCCGCTCATGGACGGCGCCCGCAACGCCCTGGCGCAGGATACACCCCAGACCGAGCAGCGCATCCCACTGGAGACACTGGCCACCGACAAAAAGCGCCAACGCCGCGACGCCCGACTGCTGTGGCTGGCCGACAAGAGCGGCCTGCGCGCCCTGGGGCGCGGCTTAGGCCTCCCCCGCGCTCTGGGGCTGGAACGCTTCGAGCAGCTCGCCCCCAAGATCCGCCGCCCCCACGACTGGCGGCCCTACTACCCCGCCAAAGGCGAACGCCGCGGCGATGTGGCCCTGTTCATCGGCTGCTTCAGCGACATGCTCGATCAGGTCACCCTGGACGACGCCGTCACGCTACTCAACGCCTGTGGCTACGGCGTCCACGTGCCCGCCAGCCAGACTTGCTGCGGCGCCCTGCACCAGCACAGCGGCGACGGCGACGGCGCGCGGCAACTGGCGCAACAGAATCTGGACGCCTTCCGCGGGCTGGGACTCGACGCCGTCATCAGCACCGCCACCGGTTGCGGCGGCCACCTGAAGGAATACGAGGAGATCGCCAGCGCCGGCCTGCCGCTGCGCGACATCAACAGCTTCCTCAACCAGATCGAATGGCCCCACACCCTGCGGCCCCGGGCGCTAAAACAGAAAGTCGCCGTGCACGAACCCTGCAGCCAGCGCAACGTACTGAAGCAGGCCGACGCCCCCTACGCCCTGCTCAAACGCATCCCGCAACTGGAGCTCGTCGCCCTGCCCGGCAACAGCCAGTGCTGCGGCGCCGCCGGCAGCTACATGATCGACCATCCCGACATGGCCGACCGGCTGCGCCAGGACAAGGTCGACGCCATCCGCCAGGCGCAACCGGAGATCCTGGTGAGCAGCAATATCGGCTGCGCCCTGCACATCGCCGCCGGCGCCAGGGCGGCGGGCATCCGGCTCGAGCTTCTCCACCCCGTCAGCCTCCTGGCGCGGCAACTCACCCTTTAGCCGGGCCGATTCAGGCCGACAATCTCTCCTGAGCGGGGATCAAAAACTGCGCCGCAACAGCCGGCGTATAGACCGGCCCTGTTACCACTGGATTTAGAATGTTTTGGGAGGCTTCACGCATGCGCGCCACATTGGCAGGGTGTTTTATAATAGCGTCCATGTTCACCAGCCAGGCCGGCTGGGCGACCGTGTTCCAGGATTACACGCCCATCGAGCAGCTTTCAGGCACGGCCCCCAGGGCGGTCA
>JASBUE010000077.1 GCA_030148045.1 Candidatus Tenderia sp. | reverse complement strand
TCCATCCTGTGGAAGAGCGCGGAAAAGGCCTCCGACGCCGCCGAGGCCCTGGGGCTGACCTCATGGCGCCTTCAAGAGCTGGGCCTGATCGACCGCATCATCGAGGAGCCGCGCGGCGCCGCCCACCGCGATCCGGTGCGGATGGCGACTAATATCAAAGACGCCATCCTGGAAGAGCTGGATGTGCTGCAGGGCATGGATACGGACACCTTACTGCGGCAGCGCTATAGCCGTCTGACGGGCTTCGGGCGCTACAACGCGCGCGGCTGATTTCGGAGACGTGAATCTCCCGTCGTCTCAGAGCCCCCCCATCCTGTTCCCCTCCTTTGCAAAAGGGGGGTTAGGGGGGATTTCAAGACGCTCAAATCCCCCTCGATCCCCCTCTAAAAAAGGGGGAGGCCGAATCGCATAAGCGGGTGTTTACTTCCAGTGAGCCGATCCAAGTCACACATTCTCACCCCGCAGGCCCTGCAAGCGGCCTTGCCGCCCCTATCCCAAGCCAACACCGTTTGGATCGCCTGCAGCGGCGGTTGCGACTCCCACGTCCTGCTCCACGCCCTGGCCCAACTGCGCCGTTCATCCCCCTTTGTGCTGAAGGCCGTCTACGTCAACCACGGCCTCAGCCCCAACGCGGCGCAATGGGGAGAACACTGCCACGGGGTTTGCGAAGCGCTCGATGTTGAATTCGTCAATCTCAAAGTGGATGCTACCCCAAAACAAGGCGAAAGCCCCGAGGCCGCCGCCCGTCACGCCCGTTATGCCGCCATCAAGGAAGTGCTCGAACCCGGCGACTATCTCTGCACCGCCCACCACCAGGAGGATCAGGCCGAAACGTTATTGCTACAACTCCTGCGCGGTGCCGGTCCCAAGGGATTGGCCGGTATGCCGCCGAGTTCGCCGCTGGGCACGGCCACCCAACTGCGACCTTTGTTGGGCTTCAGCCAGGCACAGATTCACGCCTACGCAAGAGAACACGGCCTGCAATGGATCGAGGATGAGAGTAACATCGACACCGGCTTTAACCGCAACTTCCTGCGCCACGAAATCATGCCGCGGCTAAGGCAGCGCTGGCCCGCCGCCGACACCACCATCGCCCGCAGCGCCGCCCATTGCGCCGCGGCGGCGCAGTTGCTGGAGGCTCTGGCCGCCGAAGATTATCAAACGGTTAAGTCGGAGAGTTCGACAGAACTGGAAATCGAGAAACTGTTCGGGCTTGATACCGCCCGGCAGAAAAATCTGCTGCGTTACTGGATTCACCAGGCCGGGCTGCCGTTGCCCTCCGAGGTCAAGCTGCAACATATCCTGTCCGACGTGCTGCCGGCGGCTGGAGACAAGACCCCCTTGGTGCAGTGGTGCGGGGCCGAGGTAAGGCGCTTTAACGGCAGGCTTTATATCATGCCGCCCCTGCCCGAGTTCGATCCCCTGCAGGTCATCCCCTGGGCGGATCTGGATCAGCCGTTGGTATTACCAACCGGAATGACTCTGGTTTGCCGAAAGGGCGGAACGCCGCCGGCGTTAAGCCTGACAAAATTGAGATCGGCAACGCTGGAGGTACGTTTTCGCCACGGCGGCGAGCGTATCCGTCCTGCGGGCAAGCTACATCATGTCGATTTGAAGAAATTGCTTCAGCAACACCATGTGCCGCCTTGGCGGCGCCGGACGATTCCATTGATTTTTGCCGACGGTCGATTGGTGCAGGTGACGGGATTATGTGTCGGCGATGAGGTTTGCACCGAAAAGCCCGAAGACGCGCTGTTGATTCAACAATGTTGACCCGCTTTGCGATGGTCATTTTATAAGCCGCTCTATAGGCCATTCCGCAATTGAGAAAACACGCCGTTTCTGGTAGTCTGCCCTCCCGTCTTGATGATGTTTTTTCCTCGGCGCAGGTTTTCATAACTATATGACTAAGTTCATTTTTGTCACAGGCGGGGTGGTGTCTTCCCTGGGTAAGGGGATTGCCTCGGCCTCGCTGGCGGCCATTCTCGAAGCACGGGGTCTGAAGGTCACCCTGCTCAAACTCGATCCCTACATCAACGTCGATCCCGGCACCATGAGCCCGTTTCAGCACGGCGAGGTCTATGTCACCGAGGACGGGGCGGAGACGGACCTGGATCTGGGCCACTATGAACGCTTTGTGCGCACCACCATGCGGCGCAGCAATAATTTCACCACCGGCCGGGTGTATGAAAACGTCATTCGTAAGGAGCGCCGCGGCGACTACCTCGGCGGCACCGTGCAGGTCATTCCCCACATCACCGATGAGATCAAACGGCTGATCCTGGAAGGCGCCGACGCCGCCGACGTGGCCATGGTGGAGATCGGCGGTACGGTGGGCGACATCGAATCGCTGCCCTTCCTGGAGGCGATTCGTCAGATGGGGGTGGAGCTGGGCCGCGACCGCGTGCTTTACATGCATCTGACCCTGCTGCCTTATATTCCGACGGCAGGCGAGCTGAAGACCAAGCCCACCCAGCACTCGGTCAAGGAGTTGCGTTCCATCGGTATCCAGCCGGATATCCTGCTGTGCCGCGCCGAACAGTCGATTCCCGTCGAGGAGCGGCGCAAGATCGCCCTCTTCACCAATGTGCAGCAGCGCGCCGTCATCGAGTGTGTCGATACGGACACCATTTACAAGATCCCGCGTCTGCTGCATGAGCAGGGCTTGGACGAGATTGTTATCCAGCGTCTGCACCTGGACGCCGAGAAGGCCGACCTGAGTGAATGGGACAAGGTGGTCGATAACCTGATTCATCCTGAGGCGGAAGTGAACATCGCCATGGTGGGCAAGTACATGGATCTCACCGAGGCCTATAAATCCCTTTCCGAGGCCCTGATCCATGCGGGCATCCATACCCTGACCAAGGTCAATATCACCTACATCGATTCGGAAAATATCGAACAGGACGGGGTTGATTGCCTTGAGAATATGGATGCCATCCTGGTGCCGGGCGGCTTCGGCGAACGCGGCGTGGAGGGCAAGATCAAGGCCGTCGAGTACGCCCGCAGCCACAATATCCCCTACCTGGGCATCTGTCTGGGGATGCAGGTGGCGGTGATCGAGTTCGCCCGCCATGTGGCCGGTCTGGAAGGGGCGCACAGCACCGAACTCAATCCGGGTACGCCACACCCGGTCATCGCCCTGATTACCGAATGGACCACCCAGGACGGCGCGGTGGAACGGCGTTCCGAAGAATCGGACCTGGGCGGCACCATGCGCCTGGGCGGCCAGCAGTGTCGTCTGGAAGAGGGCAGCCGGGCGCGCGAAATGTACGGCCGCGAGGTGATCGTCGAGCGTCATCGCCACCGTTACGAATTCAACAACAATTACCTGGAACAGTTGTCCCAGGCCGGCATGCGCTTCTCCGGCAAATCCATGGACGGCAACCTGGTGGAGGTGGTCGAACTGCCGGATCACCCCTGGTTTGTGGCCTGCCAGTTTCATCCGGAATTCACTTCCACACCGCGCGACGGCCACCCGCTGTTTACCGGCTTCGTCAAAGCGGCGCTGGCACACAAGCGCAAGCAATAGAGTAAGGACACCATGAGTATGAGATTGTGCG
>JASBUE010000075.1 GCA_030148045.1 Candidatus Tenderia sp. | reverse complement strand
CCGGTCGCTCGCCGAACTGGGTGATCTTGACGATCTGATGGATGAGCTGCTCAGCGACATCAACCCGGACAGAACGGGCGGACTGTCACGCAAACAGACCATGGCCGCGGAATTCTGCGACGGCGATGTAGAGGAGATCGTCATGTCGTCCCCCTTCGTCAACGAGAAGACCCTCCCCGAAATCGACGACCGTTACTGGGCCATGGTGCAGCAGCTGAAACCCGGCCAGTGGATCTCGCTCATGGACGGCAAAGGCAAACAGCAGAAGATCAAGCTCTCCTGGAAGAGCGACATGCTGGGCGAGTGCACCTTCATCAACTGGAAATTCAAGGTCGCCGCCGACTTGAGCTTCAATCAACTGGCGGCCAAGTTCCGCGCCGGCCAGGCGGCGCTGCTGGAAAGCCTGCCTGTCTTCGAACGTGCCGTGGATGCAGTGATCAACAGCCTGCAACGGCGCCAGGCCGACTAAGCTGCGGCGTCATTAGCCCGCGGCGTCACAGCAGACACTTCACGCTGGTATTTATAAAAACGCTCCGCACCTTCTTGCCCCATATATTTAGCCAAGGTGCGGCGATCGGTGGCCAGCAGGTCCACCATAATCAAAGCATCCAATGCGTCGTTGAACTGGTCGTCCACATTGAACTCCAGTACCCGGCCGCCGAGTTTCAGATACTGTTTCAGCAGGATCGGCACGCCCTTCTCGCCCCGCTCGATTTCGTCAATCAGGTCGGCCACCACATCGATGCTTTCGATATACAGTTTGCAGGCCCGCCTGTCCACCGCCATAGGCTTGAACGGCCGTCTCGGCTTCACCAGCCGCGCCAACTCGGGCACGCCATTATTGGCGCGCAGAAAATCCACCAGCAGCTGTTGTGACAGGGGCTGGTAATCACTGCTGATGCTGACCGGCCCGAACAGTTTCCGGTATTGGGGATTGAGGCTGACATACTGGCCGATCCCTTTCCACAACAACATCAACGGCGTGAAACTCTTCTGATATTCCGGGCGCACGAAGGAACGCCCCAACTCCAGGGCCGGGTTCAGCCGGCCGATAAACTGGCGCGAATAGTTGAACAGCGAATGACTGTAAAGGCCCACGATACCCTGCTTCGCCATGATCCTGTCGGCCTGCCCGAGTCGGTAGGCGCCGACGACCTCGGCGCGCTTCTGGTTCCAAATAAACAAATGCAGATAAAAACCGTCGTAAAAATCCAGATCGGCGGACCTGCCCGTCCCCTCGCCCACGGCCCGGAAGCTAAGCTCACGCAGGCGGCCGATCTCCTGCAACAGGTTCGGTATCCGTTTGGCGCCGGCGTAGTAGACCTGCATTTCACCATTTTCCAGCAGCAATTGATGCGCGGGCATGGCGGCGATTTCATACGTCATCGCCTGCGCACAGACCGGCTCGATGATATCGGCGATCGCAGCGGCATTGGTCTTCGCCGCAGTGCGTCTGGCCGCTTTGGCTGAATCGGTATTGCGCAGTGTGTAGGTGCGCAGGCGCAAGTAGTCGATCAGTGCCTTTTCATCCGCCATGCCCTTGAGTTTCTGATAACCGATGGCCTTGCCGATGCGAATGGGGATGGTGGTATTGGCGCGCCGGACCAGCTCGCGCGGCAGCAGAGCGGTGCGCAGCCACGGATGGACTAAACCGCACAGCTGGAACAGCAGACTGTTGGCGCCATAAAAATAGACCGTCTGCACCGGTGCCTGGGCCAGTTGGATCAGGCGGCCGACGCTCGGGCTCCAGTCGGGATCGCTTACCGCAGCCTTGCGCGGATTGAGGTGGGAGACCTCGCCGGCGGGGAATACCACCAAACAGCCGTCCTGTCTCAACCACTGCAGCGCCTCTTTCAAGGGCCGGGCGTTGCTGCGCGTGGCCGCGCTGCCACCGAAGGGGTTGACGGCGATGAAACGGTCACGCAACTCGGGAATACGCTGCAGGACGAAATTGGCCATGATCTTCACATCAGGACGGACCTGGACCAGCACGGCGGCCATGATCACCCCCTCGATCGCGCCGAAGGGATGGTTGGCCACCACGACCAGCGGGCCGCGCCGCGGAATGCGCGCCAGCTCTTCCGCTTCGACCTGATAGCGGATATTGAAGGTTTCAAATACCTGCTGCAAAAACTCCCGCTCGCTGCGGCTGGGCGCGAATCCACGATAAAGTTTATCCAGATGACGCAGCGACAGAAGCCGCTCCAGAAACGTCTCCAGCGAACGCGTAAGAGCCTTGGCGGGAAATGTCTTCCCAAGTACGCCGGCGAGACGGAAAGGGGGCTCCTGATGCTGGCCTTGCATAACACACCACCTTTTGAATGGGTTAGTGGAGGCAATGTAGAAGGCTTGGATGACAGTTTCGTAAAGCCGGGATAAAGCTTTTGTGACAGCGCTGAGCGGACCGTTCAGCGCCGGTGACCGGAGGACGTACCCAAATACCCTCCGAGGACGATGTCGGTTAGAATAGCGGGCCCGGTTCAACAGGCCCGTTTTTATGTCACAAACACCTTCCAAAGTCGGATTCATCAGCCTCGGCTGCCCCAAGGCCCTGGTGGATTCGGAACAGATCATCACCCGGCTGCGCGCCGAAGGCTATGAGATCTCGCCGGATTACGACGGCGCCGACATGGTGGTGGTCAACACCTGCGGCTTCATCGATGCCGCGGTGGAAGAATCCCTCGACGCCATCGGCGAGGCGCTGGCGGAGAACGGCCGGGTCATCGTCACCGGCTGCCTCGGCGCCAAGGGCGACATCGTGCAGCAGACCCATCCGCGGGTGCTGGCCGTCACCGGGCCGCACGCCACCCAGGAGGTGATGGCGGCGGTGCACCGGCACCTGCCACCCGCGCACGATCCCTTCACCAGCCTGGTCCCGCCCCAGGGCATCAAGCTGACGCCGCAACACTACGCCTATGTGAAGATCTCCGAGGGCTGCAACCACCGCTGCAGCTTCTGCATCATCCCGGCCCTGCGCGGCGACCTGGCCAGCCGGCCGGTGGGCGAGGTGATGCAGGAGGCGGAGCACCTGGTCGACGCCGGCGTGCGCGAGCTGCTGGTGATCTCGCAGGACACCAGCGCCTACGGCGTCGATGTCAAATACCGCACCGGCTTCTGGGGCGGCCGCCCGCTGAAGACGCGCATGACCGAGCTGACCGCGGCGCTGGGCGAGCTGGGCGCCTGGGTGCGGCTGCACTATGTCTACCCCTATCCCCATGTGGACGAGGTCATCCCGCTGATGGCCGAAGGCAAGATCCTGCCCTACCTGGACGTGCCGCTGCAGCACGCCAGCCCGCGCCTACTCAAGGCCATGAAACGGCCGGGCAACATCGAGGGTACCCTGGCGCGGATTCAGGCCTGGCGCCAGACCTGTCCCGAGCTGGTGCTGCGCAGCACCTTCATCGTCGGCTTTCCCGGCGAGACCGAGGACGATTTCGAACAGCTGCTGGAATTTCTCGATGAAGCCCGGCTCGACCGCGTCGGCGCCTTCGCCTATTCCGACGTGGAGGGCGCCGCCGCCAATCAACTGCCCGACCAGGTGCCGGAAGAGGTCAAGCAGGAACGCCTGGAACGCTTCATGGCGCTGCAGGCCGAGATCAGTGCCGCCAAGCTGCGCCGCCGTATCGGCCAGACGCTGGCGATCCTCATCGACGAAAGCGACGGCGAGCAGGCCGTCGGCCGCAGCTACGCCGACGCCCCCGAGATCGACGGCCAGGTGTTCCTGGAAGACGCCCCCGGCCTGGCACCGGGTGATGTGGTCCGGGCCACCATCGTCGAGGCCGGCGAGCACGACCTGTGGGCTGAACCGCTCCACAAGTGAGACTCTGTTAACATTGACTGCAATCGGTTGTCACAGAACGTATGCGAACAAGAAAAACTGCCCCTTTCAGCCATCCCATCAAGCATCTGCTGGCGGCGACACTGCTGTTCGTCAGCCCGCTGACGCAGGCAGCCTGTGACGACCCTCCCGCCCCCAACGTCAACTGGAAGGGCTGCGACAAGGCGGGCATCGATCTGAGTGGTATGGATCTGCGCGGTGCCGTGCTGGACGGCGTCAACTTCGAAGACGCCAACCTCAGCGGCGCCAACCTGCGCGACAGCTACCTCGGCCGCGCCCGGCTGCAGCGCGCCGACCTGAGCCGCGCCAAACTCATTGACGCCTACCTGGTGGCCGCCGACCTGAGCCAGGCCAAGCTGGAAAAGGCCCTGGCCAAAGGCGCCACTTTCGACCGCGCCAAGCTGATCCAGGCCAATCTCAACAGCGCCTATCTGGAAGAGGCCAAGTTCTACGACGCCAATCTGAAAGGCGCCACCCTGATCAAGGCCAATCTCAAGCGGGCGCGCATGAGCCAGGCCGACCTGAGCGCCGCCGACCTGACGCAAAGCAGCCTGCAACAGGCGGTGCTGTCACGCGCCAACCTGGAGGATGCCGTGCTGCACAAGGCCGACCTGGAAAAGGCCAAGCTTGATCAGGCCTTTCTGGTCAATACCGATCTCTCCGAGAGCAATCTCAGCAGCGCCACCCTGGCCCAGGCCGAGATGATCAATGTCGACATCCGCGGCGCGCGGCTGGACTACACCATCTGGAACGACCGCAGCCGCTGCCGTTCCGGCTCGGTGGGCGAGTGTCGCTGAGCCGGCCTGCACGACCGCGGCGCTAAGCGACTTTCTCCGCGCACCCGGCCGCGACAAGCTCAGCAACGGCCGCGAACACCCCAGTGCGCCGCCCGCCCCCAGTAGCCCCACACTTTATCCAGCTATTATGTTTCCAATCAAAAAGATAGTATCATCGCCCTGTTTCATCGATCAGCCCGAACAGCCAATAGTGAAGAGGCCTTATGTCAGAGAAATCACCACTGCTGCAAGCTCAGGAAACGTTCATCGACGCGGTGCCCGCCCGCGGCATGACGTCCGAAACGGTCGCACTGGATCAAGCGCTGGGCCGGACGCTCTATGCCGATCTCAGTGCCCCTGAAGATTCCCCGCCCTACCATCGCGCCATTGTCGAAGGTTTTCTGGTCAACAGCGCCGAAACCCAGGGGGCCTCAGAGGAAAATCCGGTCAACTTCACAGTCGTCGGCCGTGTGGCGCCGGGGGACGCAGAGTGCCCGAGCTTCGGCGCCTGTGAGGCGCTGGAGGTACAGACCGGCAGCATCCTGCCCGATGGCCAAGTCTCCATCGTGCGCATGTGGGAGGCCAAACGCGACGGCGACCGGGTCAGCATCGGCCGTCCGTTTCCGCCGCGCTTTTTCATCGAGGAGCGGGGCTGTGACATCCAACAGGGTGAGACCATCATCAGCGCCGGCACCATCATCGAGGCCGAGCAGATCGGCATCCTGGCCAGCCTCGGCCTGGATCAGGTGAGCGTGGCCCGGCGGCCGCGCGTCAGCGTGTTCGCCTCGGGTGACGAGGTGATCCCCTACACGGATGAACTCAAGCCCGGCCTGATCCGCGACTGCAACAGCCCCATGCTGGCGGCGGCCAGCCGCGGTGCCTGCGCTGAAGCGATTGCGGGTGGCATCATGGGTGATGACTTCGACGGCTTCGTCAACGCGGTCAAGGCGGCGCTGCAGGATTCGGATATGATCGTCATTTCCGGCGGTACCGCGGTAGGCGGCCGTGATTTCATCTCCGACCTGGTCAAACAGGTGGGCGAACTGTTGGTGGACGGCGTGCCCATGCGCTCGGGCCGGCCGCTGATCATGGGCGAGGCCGGTGGCAAACCCATCGTCTGTGTGGCCGGCCACCCGCCGGAGGCGTTAAGGGGATTCCGGCTGTTCGGCGCGCTGGCCATCGCCAAGCTGCTCGGCCGGCAGGTTGAATTGCCGGAAGAGGCACAACAGCCGCCTCAATAGTGGGGCGGCGGCGTCTCTTCCGATAGCGGCCGGACAAACTCCACGCCCTGCTCCAGCTGCTGTTTTTGGCGCTTGAGCTCTTGGCGCAACAGATCGATCTGGTCCTGCTGCTTGATCACCACCTGATTCAACTCATCTACCGTTGACTCCAGATAGGTGATGCGGACTTCCAGATCTTCCATACGCTGTTCCATGGTTTAAACCCTGTTAGTGCTTTAAATAGACATCGAAACGGGTGCTCTTGCCCGCAAACACCAGATTCGGTTCGGGTCCCTCGATGGCCTGCGCCTTACGCGGCCGTTTTACCACCACGCGCCTTCCAGCGACCCCGAGCGCCGTCTGCAGCAGCTCGGCGCCGTCCTCGTCGGCGCCCACCAGCTCGCGGAACAGGCGCATCTCTTTTTTCACCGCCGCCTTGGCGCGCGCCGGATGCATGGGGTCGATATAGACCACATCGGGACGCTGTGAGGCTGCAAGATTGAGCAAATAGGACTTGGCATCTCCCACCTTCAGGGACATGCGGGCAACAATCTCGGCCACCTCATCATCGCCCGCGGCCCGTTGCATGCCGTCGCGCAACAGTTCCGCCACCACGGCGGAACGCTCCAGCATGTGCACGCGGCAGCCCAATTGGGCCAGCACGAAGGCGTCGCGCCCCAGACCGGCGGTGGCGTCGACCACGCTGGGGATGAATTCCTTCTTGATGCCCACCGCCTTGGCCACCAGCTGCCCCCGGCCGCCGCCGAAGCGACGCCGGTGCCCCATCGCGCCGGCGACAAAATCCACATAGACCGGACCGGGCGCGTCAGGGCCGCTCTGCACCAACTCCAAGCGCTGCGGCGTCACACGCAACAACAGTGTATTTTCACCAGCCCCTGTCACCAAGGGCAAGGCCATGCGCCGCGCCAACTGTTCGGCCTGCACCCGCAGCTGCGCGTCCGCTGCCATCACCGCCACCTGACTCTTTGTCGTCATCTGCACAACGAATAATACATTCCGCTTGAAAAGCCTTGTTCTCGCCCTCAGTTACAGTGGACAATAAAAACTTGAAGGGAGAGTTTATGAACATGTCTGTCGACCCCGATCATATCAGTCGCAAGGGCATTCGGTTGATCGAATACGGCGGCCTGTTTGTGATCACGGTTGCCACACTTGTCGCCGGGTTCCAGGAAGTCATGCATATGTTCGAGGCCCGTCGGGTTACACTGGCCGACCTGTTGCTGCTGTTCCTCTATCTGGAGGTCATCGCCATGGTCGGCGTCTATCTGGAATCGGGCAAGCTGCCGGTGCGCATGCCTATCTACATCGGCATTGTCGCCCTGGCCCGTTATCTCATCCTGGACGCCAAGGATATGGACGCCTGGAAGATCATGGCCGTTTCCAGCGCCATCGTACTGCTGGCCCTGGCGGTGCTGGCCATCCGCTACGGCCACTTCAAATGGCCCTATCCTCAGGGCAAAGGAAAAGAACTGCGCGAGGAACAGATCGACTGAGCTTGCTCACGGCTGTTTAGGTACATAACTGCGCCAGTCATGGCGCACGTCGCCAAAGGCGAAAAAGGGCGGATTGATCAGCGACGCTTTGGTGTTGTAGCGCAAAGGCTGCAACGCCAGGTCAGTCAACCGCCCCCCCGCCTCTTCGACAAGGCACTGCGCCGCCGCCGTATCCCATTCCGATGTCGGCCCGAAGCGGGCATAGATGTCGTCCCGTCCCTGGGCCACGTAGCAGGACTTGAGCGAACTGCCCAGTGACAGGACACGGTGGTCGTCAAAGAATTCCAGGAAGGCGCAGAACGCGGGACTGCGGTGCGAGCGGCTGCCGGCAACGGTGATGGTGCCACCGTCCCACTGCCGCACGCCGATGGCGCAGGCCGCCGCCGCATCCGCCTCATGCCAGGCCCCGCCACCGGCGACGGCGAAGTAGCATTCGCGGCTGACCGGCACCTGGATCACCCCCAGCACCGGACGATGGTCTTCGATCAGGGCGATGTTGACGGTGAACTCGCCGTTGCACTGGATGAACTCGCGCGTGCCGTCCAGGGGGTCGACCAGCCAATAGCGCCGCCAGCGGCGCCGCAGC
>JASBUE010000062.1 GCA_030148045.1 Candidatus Tenderia sp. | reverse complement strand
GGCGCTGTCGGTGGCGGTCTTTCTGTTGATCAGGCGCCATATCGACACCACTCTGAATGCTGCCTGCTGCAGGCGCTGCCCTTTATCGTGGTTCCGACTCTGGCCATCGGCGCCGTCGATCTGTCACTGGCTCAGATCTCCGATAACCGCTACGAAAACGAACTGGCCAGCAACGGCATATACGATTTCTTTGCCGCCTATCGCAACAACCAGCTGGACTACCGGACCTTCTATCGCACAGAAGACGACGACGCCATGCTGCAGCGGCTGAGAACACTGCTGGCGAAACCGGGCACCGAATTCGTCAGCGATGAGCCCACAGACATCCGTCGCAAGGTGCAGGGCCGCGGCAAGGAACACCATCTCAATGTCATCCAGCTCACGGTGGAAAGTCTGAGCGCGGCGTTTCTCGGCGCCTACGGCAGCGATCGCGGCCTGACGCCCAATCTGGACGCCCTGGCACCCCAGAGCCTGATATTCACCAATCTTTACGCCACCGGTACCCGCACCATTCGCGGCATGGAGGCGTTGACGCTGTCGCTGCCGCCGACACCGGGGCGCTCCATCGTCAAGCGACCGAACAACGAAGGCCTGTTTTCCATCGGCTACCTGTTCCGGGAACGGGGTTACGATACCCGCTTCATCTACGGCGGCCACGGCTATTTCGACAACATGAATTATTTCTTCGGCAATAACGGATTCGATGTCATCGATCGCACCAATATCGATGAAGACAAGATCCGCTTCGCCAATATCTGGGGGGTCTCCGACGAAGACCTGTTCGATGAGGTCATCAAGGCGGCCGATGATTCCTATGCCGCGGGCAAGCCGTTTTATGACTTCGTCATGACCACCTCCAATCACCGCCCCTTCACTTATCCTGAAGGCCGGATCGATATCCCCCCGCACCAGGGACGCGAAGGCGGCGTGAAATATACCGACTACGCCATCGGCCGGCTGATCGAGCAGGCACGCGGCAAACCATGGTTCGAGGACACCATCTTCGTCATCGTCGCCGACCACTGCGCCAGTAGCGCCGGCAAGAACGACCTGCAGGTGGACCGGTATCGTATCCCGATGTTGATCTATTCGCCCAAACATGTGCAGCCGGGAGTGGTAAAACGTCTTGCCAGCCAGATCGATGTGGCGCCGACTCTGCTCGGCCTGCTCAATTTCAGTTATGAGACCAAATTTTTTGGCCATGACCTGCTGCACACCGACACCGACCATGACCGCGCCCTGCTGGGCAACTATCAGAAGCTGGGCTACCTGAGCGACGATACCCTGACGTTGTTGGCACCCAAGGGCGAGGTGCAGTCCTACAGCGTCGACTTGCAACACCACCGGCAAGAGCCCAATGCTATCGACCGGCGACATTACCTCGACACGGTGGCCTACTATCAGGCGGCCAGCCGCCTTTACGAAGAGGGTTATAGCCGTTACCAGCGTTGACAATGCGCCCTGGCGCCGTCCGGCCCTCTAACGTCGACTGCCCCCGGGACCTGAGCGACTTTGGTGGCAGTCTGCCCTACGCTCACCTGCCCGGTGACCGGCCTGACAATTTGATTACCCGGGGACAATGTTTTCCCGGCGCCCACGCCCCTTCACATGACCTGTGCTCGGCGTCGATTGCATGGTTGGTGACATGGGGCAAGACTGATAGCCGGTCGCTGACACATTCAGGCTGGGGCTTGCGCCGTTACGGGATTTCCTCTACACTCCAACCACAGGTTCCAATAGCGTTCCATCAAAAACAGCTATCATTCGGGAGGGAAAATAAATGGGTATTCTGGTTCCAATCGTCATCTTCTTCGGTCTTTGTGTCTGGATGGCGCATGCGATGAGCGCGACCGCCGTCGCGAATATCGAACGCAAGCAGTCAGACTAAATTCCAAGTACATCTGGATACGAGAAAAAGCCCGGGCCTCCCGGGCTTTTTTATTGTAAAATCCCAGCTCCGAGATTAAACAGAAATACGCCTGTATCAGGCAGTATGGGTAGGGTTTCGCATGCCGGACACAAAACACAGACATCTGACCAAATTTCTCGCCGCTTCAGTCACCTTCTTTTTTATCGGCAGTATCCACGGCGTATTGCAGATGCTGCCACCCATCCGCGCCTGGCTCGATAGCATCGGCAGTCCCTACGGCGGCCCGGGACACATGATCGACCCCCTGGCCCACGCCCACGTCAACCTTATCGGCGGCGTGATGATGCTGGCCATGGCGGTCACCTATTACCTGTTGCCGCGCTTTACCGGCAACGAGATCTGGTCGCGCAAGCTGGAAGACGTGTCGTTCTGGCTGACCCTGATCGGCCTCACCTTCTTCTATGGCAGCCTGATCGTATTCGGCATCTGGGAAGGCATCCTGTTGCTGGAATATGGCGCCGAATCGGTCAACGAAGTCCACAAGATCTACATACCCATCGGCGCCCTTTCCGCCACCGTCATGGGCCTCGGGCTGTGGCTATTCCTCACCAACAGCGCCATGACCATATTCAAAGCCCGACATAACGACGCATGACCCTAGCGTGCGGCTGCCCCGAAGAATTCCCGGATTGGGATAACAAGGATGTAGCGCTGGGCGGCGAGGCGGTGCTGACGCTGCCCATCCCCACCTTCCTGCACATGCCCATGGGCTATGAGGTCTACCTCGGCCGGGTGCGTCATTTGATCACCCAGCTGGAGCTGGAGCCGCGCTGGCCCGATTTCTACCTGACCCGGACCGGCTGGATGCGCGGCCGCATCCTCTGCCCGCTGACCTCGGCGGATTCGCCCTCGCGCCATGTCACGCGCCTGCCCAACCCGTTCCAGTTGCGCGGCAAGCTGCACCAGGGCGACATCGGCACCATCAAAAACAGTGTACGGGAGATGCAGGCGCAGCTACTCGACGCCGGGCGCATGCCGAAGGAATTATATCTGAGCTATCTGACCTGCCCCCTGTGCCAGGAGCAACGCGGCGGCGCCAAGATCCTGCTGTTACGCCGCTGGGAGCAGAGCGGCCGCCTGAGCCGACGGATCAAGCACGAGAAAAGCTAGCGATCGCCCGCATACACCAGCGGAAACTCCAATACCACTTCCTCATCGGCGCGCGTCTTGCGCAGCTGCACGAACAGCGAGGGTGTACCCGGCACCCGCAAGGCGCGGCGATAGACGCCGCTGTGGCCGTCCTGTATGGCCTGCTGCCACTCACCATCCGATTCGGCGCGCAAGGAGACCACCAGGTCGGAGACGGGCTTGCCGCGCTCCAGGGTGGCAATGATCAGGAACTCGTTCATACCCGGGCGGACGGGGGCCGGGCGTGACTCCACCTCCACCACAATGCCGTTCCATTGCTGGGGCGCTATTTGGAAACGGGGGTCGGGTTCGCTGCAGGCGCTCAGCAGCGCCGTAATCAATACAATGATCAAACTACGCATGGTTTAACTCTTGGCGTATTCCTTGAGATAGTCGAGCAGCAACTTTTCTTCCCGTTCATCCATCAATGTGTAGGCCTTCATGCGGCGCCGCTCCTGCATGCGGTAAATCACATTGGGCCACTCCTTGGCGGTGTGGGCCGCCGGACTGGGCGGCGCATGACAATCGGAGCAGTACTGCTTCATCACCAACGCGCCTTCGGAGTCGGGGTCAGGCAGAACGGTATGGGAACTTTGTTGCGGCAACTCACAGGCACTCAGCAGCAGCGGCAACAACAGCAGGACAAATCTAGTCATGCTTGTGTTTATCCGCCTCTTGCTGCTCCTCTTCGGTCTTGTCCAGGTCCAACCGGCCGCCATACTTGGAGCCATACAGGCGCACCATGAAGTAGACGAAGGCCGCGGCCACGGCGATGTAGATCAGCGCCACGCCAAAGCCCCAGTTGATCCAATCGCGCTCATAACCGGGGCGGTCCCCCCAGAAGGGGAAGCTAAGGCCGATGGCCACCAGCAACACCACGATCACCACCCCGATAAACCATTTCGGCACCCCCTTTTGGGATTCGGGAATGGACTCAAGCAGCTCCCAGTCCTCCATGCCCCGCTTGGCACGGCGCTCTGCGTCATCGGCATAGCCGAAATGATCCTCAGGCTTCTTACCCCACTTGCTATCGATGGAGGTCAGTTTCTCCTTGGGCAAGGGTTGATGCTTTTGCTCACTCATACGCTACCTGCTGAAAAATGTTGAATGCGAAAACGCTCTTCCCAGCCGTCCTCGGACTTGACCCGCACGGTTACCGGATACAGGCCCTTGGACAGATCGGGGCTGATGTTCAGCCCCACATTGAGACGTCCCGCGGTATCGAAATCCACCTGGTCGCTTTCCAGGGTATAGGCGTCCCGGGCCAGCCCTTCCACCGAGACGTAGAGCCGGGTCGGCTGGTAGAACTTGTTGGCCACCGAGATGCGGTAATCGAGAATCTGATCCCCCTGCAGGGTGTCGGCACGATAGACCGCCAGATGGTAGCGCTCATAGCCCCAAGCCCCCCAGGCCAGCAGCAGGACACCGATCATGAAGACAGGAAAGGCCCAGGAAACGCGCGAAAACAGATCATTGAGATTGGTCTTGAAGCGATCGAAATTCCGTCCCTGGCGCTCGCCCATGGTAAATTTCAACAAGCCTTCCCTACCGCTCTTTTTGCGCACCTGCAGATTGTTGCAGGCGGTGATGCATTCACCGCAGTTGATGCAGGTGTCGTAGACGTCGGTCTGGCGCGGATCGATGCCGAGAAAACAGGAACTGACACAGTAATTGCACTTGGTACATTCATCGGCGCGCGTATCGTCGTAGGCCACGTGCAGCGTCTGGCGCGTCTTGAAGGTATGCTGCCAGACCTTGTAGATACACATGAAGCGGCACATGAAATGGCGAATCATGGTGATATCCACCAGGATCACCAGAAAAAAAACCGTGTAGATCCAGTGCAGTGACGGCGCCAGGCCGGGGTCGTACTGAAAGGTGACGAATTTCCAGATCAAGGCCGGCTCGTAGAAATAGAACAGCGGGATCAGTGCCACCGCGGCGGAGACGGCGGCGCACAGCAGGATCAGCACGGTCCAGTTGAGGGGCTTGTTCTTGGCCGCCGAGAGTTTCATGGGCGTACCGTCCAGGCTCACCTCCGCACGCCGCCCCAGCAGCTTGTGGGTCATCAGGTTGGCCCACTCCGACAGGGTGTTCTGCGGGCAGGCCCAGCCACAGAAGACCGTCCCCATCACCGAGTAGAGCATGACCAACAGGCTGGCCACCACCACCCAGAAGCCGAACACGATGCCGAAGTCGGAAAACCAGATCTGGCGGTCCAGCATCACGAACGCTCCCTGGATCGGATCGATACGAAACAGGCCGCTCACGGGGATGATGACCAGCAATGCCAGCACCGACAGCTGGAAGGCGCGCCGCTGCCAGTGCAGTTTGTGACCGGGCTTGCGGGCTTCCACGACGACGGGGATTTCACCCAGGGTTTTGTTGGCACTCATTGAAATAATTTACCATGAAACAAGGGGGCATTTCATCCGCGCTGAGACCCGGGAATTTAGGGCCTGTTACAGGCCCTAGCGCAAGGCCGCATCCAGCGGGCTGTAACGCCGCAACATATCACGGTACTCCGCAGCGCGCGCCTGATTGCCTTCGACCTGTTCCAGGCGCCACAGTTCACGCAGCGCGTCGACATGGTCGGGACGGACGAACAGGATCGCCTCCAGCGCCTGGCGCGGCTCCATCCCTTGCGCCGTCATGACCTGCAGCCCGGCATACATGCGATCGGCCAGGGCGCCGCTAACCCAGCGGTCGCGGGGATTGGCCTGGTAGGCCAGCCGTAGCAGGCGCTGCCCCTGGCGCACGTCGCCGCTCAATTCGGCCACCCAGGCGCGCAGGGAGAGCTCCGTGGCGGCGTAGGCGCGCTCGAAAGCATCGACCCGGTCGTCAGCAACATGCAGCGCCTGCGCCGCCCGGGACAGGTCGGGGCGGCGGCGCAACAACCACTCCACCAGCGCCACCAGATCCATCTCGCCGCGGTAGCGGGCCCGCGGCAGGTGATATTCGATCACCGGCGCCCATTCGCCCTGCACGGCCCCTTGCGTGGCTCCGATACGGCCCCAGTAACGCCCCACCCAGCTCCAGGCCCCCTCCCCGCCGGTGGCCGCGTTGCGCACCGTCGGATCGAGACGCGCCAGATTGCTTTGCACGACCTGCGCCGAGAGCCGCCAGCCGTTACCACCCACCAGGGCCAGACGGAAACCATCAATGAACATCACCGCCTCAGGAAACACCCGTTGAAAGGTGCGCAGCACCACCTGGAGAGATTCGGCATCGAACTGGTTCAGGGCCAGCCACTGGACAAACACTCCGCCGTGATCCAGGCGCGCGCGGGCACGCTCGAACTGCTGTAATGACAACAGGGCGCTGCGGCCCACCAGATCGGGGTGAAACAGGTCGCCGATGATCACATCGAAACTTTGAGCGGTGGTCTGCAGGAATCGACGGGCATCGTCGCGCACGATATGCATCTTCTCGCTGACATGGTCATTCACCGGCGCAAACCAGTGCTGTGCCGCCTCGATGGCACCCTGGGACAGCTCCACCGCCGTGCGCTCCAACCCCGGGTAGGGCAGAGAGGCGGCAGCGGAGATGCCGGTGCCCAGACCGAGAAACAGCACCTGTTCCGGCTCGGGATGGAGCAGCAGGGGCAGACGCACCTGGTTTTGCTGGGACACCACCGCCAGGGGATCGGATGAAGCATCCATGCGCTGCAGATCGGCCAGCAGCAAGCGCTGGCCGTCGCCGCGCTCCACCACATGGGTGATGGCCAGCGCATCCTCGTGCACGAACAGATCCCGACCGTCGGCCTGCCCCTGGGGCAGCAACTGGCTCACCGCCGGCAGCTGCCACACCGGCCAGGCCAACCCCAGCATCAGCGGCAGGGCCAGCCAGCTGCGCCGCGACGCCCAGGCCAGCCCGGCCACGAACAACAGCAGGGCCGCCACCACGATGGCCCCGGCGGTGCCAAGCCAGGGGATCAAGACGAAGCCCGCCAGCAGGGCACCCGCCGCGGCACCGATGGAGTTGGCGCCGTAGAGAATGGCGCCGATGGCTTTATCCCGCCCCAGGCGCGCACTCAGCAGCGGCAGCCAGGCGCCCAGCAGCAGAGTGACGGGCAGGGTCAGCAGGGCAATGGCCAGCCCCTGGGCCCACATGGCGCCGGCGAGCGAGCCAAAGTCGCTGCCCTCGGCCCAGCCGGCCAGCGGCGGAATCACCCACAGGCTCAGCAGGGCGAAGAGGGCGGCGGCCACGGGCAATACATCAAACCACCCGCGTGCCGTCAAACGCCTGGCCAGCAGGCTGCCCAGGCCGATGCCCAGCAGAAACACCGCCAGGATCACCGCCATCACGTATTCGGTGCGCAGCAGTAACATGCCGAACAGGCGTGTCCAGCCCACCTCCAGCATCAGGGCGGCCGCGCCGACACCGGCATAGGCCAGCAGAGTGGCCGGCCGCACAGACCCCCATGAAAGGGGCGCATCGGCGGCTGTTCCCGTCTGCACCTGATTCGACAGCAGCCAGGCCGCGGCCGCCACGGCAACGCCGATCATCGCCACCAGCCAGACCCCGGCAACCCAGCCCAGGGCCGGCAACAGCAGCAGGGGTAGCAGGGCGCCAAGGGCCGCGCCGCAGGTATTCAGGCCGTAAAGCCGGCCCAGGGTGAGCGGCGTATGCTGTACCGCCCGCAATATCAGCGGAAACCCGACCCCCATGGCAGTGGCGGGCAGGGTCACCAGAACCAGCGCCGCGGCCAACTGCAAGGCATACCACAGCCACAGGCTTTCAGGTGCGAGCAGCATTACGCCGCCATCGACGGCGCGCAGCACGAACGGCAACAGCAGCGCATAAACGGCGATGGAGAGCTCAATAATGGCGAAGAGACGCAACGGATATCGCCGCCACAGGCCAATACGGCCGCCCAGCAAGGCGCCCAAGCCCAGTCCCAGCATAAATGCCGCGGCGGTCACTACGACACCGAAAATGCTGACACCAAACTGCAGGGAGAGCATGCGCGCCCACAGCACCTGGTAGGCCAGCCCGATGGCACCGGAGAAAAAGTAGAGCGTGGCCACTCCTGTGACGTAGGATGGCCGAATTGCAATTTTTGCAGGAACCTCAGCCGTCATCGGCTCAGGCCTTGAGGTTCACGGGAAACCCTGGGCACCGCACCAGGAAGATTAAAAAGGGAAAAACCAGACAACCGCAGT
>JASBUE010000024.1 GCA_030148045.1 Candidatus Tenderia sp. | reverse complement strand
CTTGACATCGACGCTGGGCGCGGCGGGGAGTGGAGTGCTGCACCAGAACAGCAAGCCACCCACCAGGTAGCGGATATATGTGGAAAAATTATGTTTGAGCTGTTCTGAAGAGGGCATTCTGGCAAACGAAGAAGCACCGGGTTGGGTAACGGGTTTGGGGGATCCAACAGCGACCGCGCCGCAGGGGGCGGATTATTTAAGCAAAATCATAACATCGGCGTAGCGGCACATTGTAACTTGTTTTCCGGGGGTATGAACGAAGTTTCAGCGTGGCAGAGATTCCCGGAATTCGAAGAGGAGATAGGGGGTACTTGGCAGGCGTCCCTGGGTGAAGCGGTTCACCCAGGGGAAATGGCCATCCACTGTTGAGTGGTTATTTGCCGGTCCTGGTCTTATCGGTTGTTACGGCTGCATCACTCTCGCTACCGGGTACACTGCAGTCATAGCCCTCACGGCAATGTACATCCTTGCCCGCGGCAGCTTCGACCTCGTAGGGAAAGGTGCCGCATTGGTTGCGACGTGAGGTGTCACAGGTCTTGATATGGCCTGCGGCGTAAAACGGATCCCAACCCAGCATGCCGGTCAGTAACGGATAGAGGGCGATGAGCGGCAGATAGGCATGCCACCCTAAGGGAATACCCTTGTACAGATCCATAAAGACAACCGCCAGCAGGGCAACACCGATCAGGACACGGATCACCCGGTCAAGCCAGCCGGCATTCTGTATGGCGCCCAGATTTTTGTAAGCGAGTTGCATGGTAATCACCTCCTTCTCTTCGCTTCCAATCGCACCTTTAACATAGGCCCCGCGAGAAAGAATATCTGTGACAAACTCACACATGGGGTGAATTACAATCAGAGTTCGGCGAGTGCCTCGCGGTCAATGATTTCCACGCTGCCGCGATGGAGTTTCAGCCAGCCGTTGCGTTCAAACTCTTTCAGCAAGCGGCTCACCACTTCGCGGGCGGTGCCCAGTTCCGTGGCCAATACCTGGTGGGTCATCTTCAGTTGCGATTGCTGTTGCGTGTGATCGAGCAGAAATTGCGCCAGACGGTGATCCAGGTGGCCGAAAGCGACGTCCTCCACCAGTCTGACCAGGTGGCTCATGGCGCCATCGATGGCGCTGAAAATTTCATCGCGCAGGGCGCTGCTGTGGTCCAGGGCGTGTTTGAACGCCTGTTTAGGGATGGAGAGCAGCTCCACCTCGGTTTCGGTGAAGGCTTCGGCGGGATAGCGCTGTCCGCCCAGCAGGCAACTGTTGGTAAGCCTGCAGCTCTGTCCGGGGTTGACATGATAAAGCACGATTTCGTGACCATTATCAGTCAACTTCTGAACCCGCACACTCCCCTTTAGCACCAGCAAAAACCGGTTGCAGCTTTCACCTTCATAAAACAGTCGTGTTCCGGCGGGAAAATGATGGATCTGAGACTGCCCGAGCAACGGGTCTATCGTCTTGGGGTCGAGTTGTTGCAGGGCGGGGAACAGTTCCAACACAGTCGAGCGACTGACAGCCATAACTGAATCTCCTGCGTGCACAGATTGTCTTCTGGCGTGGGGCTTGCCGCTGCCGGGCGTTATCTTTGCACAGTTGGCGCAGGGCACCGTCAAGCGTGGATGTATGGGTTACTCTTAGGTTGAGTATAGAACCGGGGTCGGGAATTTACATGGCTGTCGGCGTGGCTGTCACGGCAGCTGTTGCACGCCATTCTCACGTCAACTAGGCTTATTTATATACTGAAAATAATAATTCTATAGGATCTAGCAATGGCCATAGTCACCCGTATCGTGCTTGATGTGCTTAAACCCCACCGTCCCAATGCCATCGAATTTGCCAGCCAGCTGGCCGATCTGGGTGCCAGTTATCAGGTCAACCTGATGGTGCAGGAGGTGGACGACAAGACCCAGAGTATCGTGCTCAGCATCACTGGCGAAAAACTCGACTTTGACGAAATCAGCCGCAACATCACCACCATGGGCGGCTCGGTGCACAGCATCGACGAGGTGGATGTGCGGGGTGAGGACGCGACGGCGGAGTCGAAATAGCCGCTCGGTGCCATTCAGATGTTCGCCAGGCTCCGCTACCTCGTTGAACTGAGTCACGCTCATCGTATCGCGCGCCGCTATTTCGTCACCAACGGTTTTGACGGTGTGCTGGCCATGCTGGGACTGTTGATGGGGTTTCGCGTTACCGGCTCGACCTCGTTGGAGGTGATGATCGGCGCCTGTCTCGGCACCGCGGTGGCATTGTTCATGAGCGGTCTTACCAGCGCCTATATCAGCGAGTCGGCCGAAAAGGCACACGAGCTGCGCGAACTGGAAAAGTCCATGGTCACCTCCCTGGAGGCGAGCGCCCATGCCGAGGCGGCGCGGCTGATGCCCTGGCTGGTCGCCCTGGTCAATGGCCTGTCACCGCTGTCGCTGGCGCTGCTGATCCTGCTGCCCTTGTTGCTGGCGCAGCAGCGGCTCTGGCCGCCGGCACTCCCGCCGCTGGACAGCGCCATCGTTATCGCCGTCTCGCTCTCCTTTCTGCTGGGGGTCTTTTTGGGCCGTCTGAGCGGCCGCTTCTGGCTCTGGACCGGCGGCCGTGCGCTGCTGATCGCCGTGGTTACCGCCTTGATTATCCTGATGCTGAACCAGTTCCTGGAAGGCCCGTGAGCGAGACGTCGTGGCATACGCTTTCCGCTGACGAGCTGGCACGGCGACTGGACGTCGACTTCCCCCGGGGCTTGGATCGGCGGGGGGCGGCACAGCGCCTCTAACGCCACGGCCCGAACCGGCTGGCGGAGAGCCGGCGCCGGCCCCTGTGGCGCATGTTCCTTGAACAATTCCGCGACTTCATGATCCTGGTGCTGTTGGCGGCGGCTCTGATCTCCGGTTTTATCGGTGAGCCTGTCTACACCATCGCCATCCTGGTGATCGTCACCCTCAACGCCGTCATCG